>NZ_JBXAOB010000011.1:0-175004 GCF_058802345.1 Pseudomonas sp. GW822-FHT02D10 | reverse complement strand
GCCGAAAACTGCATAACTCTTTGTTTACCAAGGAGTTTTCCGTTTCGACTGCGCCGGAAGTGGGGCGAATTATAGACAGATATAATTCGCCGTCAACCCCTAATTTCAGCTTTACTCAGATTTAAGCGTAATACGCGCAAATGCCTTCTTTCCGGCCTGGCAAACATGGGTCGCGCCCAGCGCATATATAAAGGCGCGATCAACCACCTCACCATCTATACGCACACCACCCGAACCAAGAAGATCGCGCGCGACCGCCGCGTTCTTCACCAGCCCTGCTTTATTAAGCACAGCTGCAATCGGCATATCCTCAGTAGCAGTCAGCTCGATCTCTGGCAGATCATCCGGCAACTCGCCTTCCTTCATACGGTTACCCGCAGCACGGTGAGCGTTCGCCGCAGCCTCCTCACCATGGAAGCGCGCAACAATCTCTTCAGCCAGCTTGATCTTGACATCCCGCGGATTGGCGCCAGCCTCGACATCAGCGCGCAACGCATCGATCTCATCCATGGAGCGGAAACTGAGCAATTCGAAGTAGCGCCACATCAGCACATCAGGAATCGAAACCAGCTTGCCGTACATGACGCCCGGCGCCTCCTGAATACCGACGTAGTTGCCCAACGACTTGGACATCTTCTTCACGCCATCCAACCCTTCGAGCAATGGCATGGTCAGAATGCACTGAGCCTCCTGACCATAACTGCGCTGCAGCTCACGCCCCATCAGCAGATTGAACTTCTGATCAGTACCGCCCAACTCGACATCCGCGCGCAATGCTACCGAGTCATACCCCTGAACCAGCGGATACAGGAACTCGTGAATAGCGATCGGCTGATTGGTCGAATAGCGCTTATTGAAGTCATCGCGCTCAAGCATACGCGCCACGGTGTATTGCGAAGTGAGGCGAATGAAGTCCGCAGGCCCCATCTGATCCATCCAGGTGGAGTTGAAAGCCACTTCGGTTTTCGCCGGATCAAGAATTTTGAACACCTGAGTTTTATAGGTCTCGGCATTCTCGATAACCTGCTCACGCGTCAACGGAGGACGGGTAACACTCTTGCCGCTCGGATCACCGATCATCCCGGTGAAGTCACCTATAAGGAAGATCACCTGGTGGCCCAGATCCTGAAACTGGCGCAGCTTATTAATAAGCACCGTGTGACCCAGGTGCAAATCCGGCGCAGTCGGATCGAAGCCAGCCTTGATACGCAGCGGCTGGCCGCGCTTGAGCTTCTCGATCAGCTCGGACTCGACCAACAGTTCTTCCGCACCACGTTTAATCAGCGCTAGCTGCTCTTCAACCGACTTCATAACAGACCCGCAAGGCTCAGATTCAAAGGGAACCAACCATACAAGATCGCGCACCAAATACAAGTTTTGCCCGGCGCACGGACGCCAATCCGCGTACAGAGCATTCGCGACTTGCTTAAGAGATGATTTGGTTATATTTTATACAGTTATTTCATCTTCATCATGTCATTCATCTTTTCCAATTCATCTTTTCCAAAGTCAAATTACCTATGACCACAGAACCGTCTAAAGCGCCGCCGCTTTATCCGAAGACCCACCTGCTCGCGGCAAGTGGCATCGCTGCCCTCCTCAGCCTGGCGCTCCTGGTATTCCCTTCCAGTGACGTTGAAGCCAAAAAGACAACCCTGAGCCTTGAACTGGAAAGCCCTGCTGAACAACTGACACAAGATCAAGACGCTGCTGACACCGCTCAAGCCACAAACGAGCCGGTCGAATCTCCATTCGCCCAGATCGAAAACAGTACCGACGATACCAAGGAAACGGCTAAAGCAGCCCCGGCACCGGTCGTTGAAGAGAAGAAAGCGCCTGGCCACCGGGAGGTAATCGTTGCCAAGGGCGACACCCTCTCCACACTGTTCGAAAAAGTCGGGCTCCCGGCCGCTTCGGTGCACGATATATTGGCCAGCGACAAACAAGCCAAGCAGTTTACCCAGCTTAAACACGGTCAGAAGCTCGAGTTCGAACTGGGCCACGACGGCCAGTTGACCAACCTGCACAGCAAGATCAGCGACGTTGAAAGCATCAGCCTGAGCAAAAACGCCAAGGGCTATACCTTTAACCGCATTACAGCCAAGCCAACCGTACGCTCCGCCTATGTTCACGGCGTGATCAACAGCTCGCTTTCGCAATCCGCAGCGCGTGCCGGCCTGTCCCACAGCCTCACCATGGACATGGCCAGTGTGTTTGGCTACGACGTCGACTTCGCCCAGGATATTCGTCAGGGTGACGAGTTCGATGTGGTCTACGAACAGAAAGTCGTCAACGGCAAAGCTGTCGGCAATGGCCCCATCCTTTCCGCCCGTTTCACCAACCGTGGCAAGACTTACACCGCCGTACGTTACACCAACAAACAAGGCAACAGCAGCTACTACACGGCCGACGGTAACAGCATGCGCAAGGCGTTCATTCGTACGCCAGTGGACTTCGCCCGTATTAGCTCGCGCTTCTCCATGGGCCGCAAGCATCCAATTCTGAACAAAATTCGCGCGCACAAAGGCGTCGACTACGCAGCGCCTCGCGGCACGCCAATCAAGGCTGCTGGTGACGGTAAAGTGCTGCTGGCCGGGCGCCGCGGCGGTTACGGCAATACCGTGATCATTCAACACGGCAACACCTACCGCACGCTGTACGGCCACATGCAGGGCTTCGCCAAAGGAGTCAAGACTGGCGGCAACGTCAAGCAGGGTCAGGTGATCGGTTATATCGGCACCACCGGCCTCTCCACCGGTCCGCACTTGCATTACGAGTTCCAGGTCAACGGCGTTCACGTCGACCCGCTGGGCCAGAAGCTGCCGATGGCCGATCCGATCGCCAAGGCCGAGCGCGCGCGCTTCCTGCAACAAAGCCAACCGCTGATGGCGCGCATGGAACAAGAGAAAGCCACCCTGCTGGCTTCGAGAAAACGCTAAGCCATGGCGCTCTATATAGGTGTGATGTCCGGTACCAGCCTTGATGGCCTGGACATTGCGCTGATCGAGCACGCGGCGGCGATCAAGCTGATCGCCACGCACTACATTCCCATGCCCGAATCCTTGCGCGCCGAGCTACTCGGCTTGTGCGCCAGCGGACCGGACGAGATCGCCCGCAGTGCCATCGCCCAGCAAAACTGGGTGAAACTGGCCGCCCAGGGCATCAGTACCCTGCTCGCAGATCAACAGCTGAAACCGGACGATGTGCGGGCTATCGGCAGCCACGGCCAGACCATCCGCCACGAGCCTGCACGCGGTTTTACCGTGCAAATCGGCAACCCCGCCCTGCTGACCGAGCTGACTGGAATCACCGTCGTCAGTGACTTCCGTAGCCGCGACGTGGCTGCTGGCGGGCAAGGCGCGCCGCTGGTTCCAGCGTTTCATGAAGCCTTGTTTGAAGAGCGCAGCGGCAATCGTGCGGTCCTGAACGTCGGCGGTTTCAGCAATCTCAGCCTGATCGAGACCGGCAAGCCCGTCTCGGGCTTTGACTGTGGCCCAGGCAATGTCCTGCTGGACGCCTGGATTCACCAGCAACGCGGTGAAACCTTCGACCGTGACGGCCAGTGGGCTGCAAGCGGCACCGTAGAACCCGTTCTGCTGAAAGCGTTGCTCAGCGATCCGTTCTTCCTGACCAAGGGCCCCAAAAGCACCGGCCGCGAAGTGTTCAACCTGCAATGGCTAACACAACATCTGGCGCGCCTGCCTGCATTTGCAGCGCAAGATGTGCAAGCCACGTTGCTCGAGCTCACGGCGTTGACCATCGTCGAGTCGCTGCAAGCCGCACAAGCCGATTCGCAAGAGCTGCTGGTCTGTGGCGGTGGCGCCCATAACGCAACGCTGATGGCACGGCTCGCCAGCCTGCTACCAAACACCAAGGTCAGCAGTACCGCGGCTTACGGCGTAGACCCTGATTGGGTCGAAGCCATGGCCTTCGCCTGGCTGGCCCATTGCTGCCTCGAAAACATCCCGGCCAATCGTCCAAGCGTCACCGGGGCTCGCGGCTTACGCGTCCTAGGCGCCATCTATCCCGCCTGAACACCAGGCAGCAAAACGCCGCAGGGCCGTGAAGCCATGCGGCGCTTAGTGATGCTGTGAGGTGCGATCAGATCGAGAAGGACGAGCCGCAACCACAGGTCGTGGTGGCATTCGGGTTCTTGATCACAAACCGCGAACCCTCCAGACCTTCCTGATAATCCACCTCGGCACCTGCCAGGTACTGGAAGCTCATCGGATCGACGACCAGGCTCACGCCTTCGCGCTCGACGATGGTGTCGTCATCGGCCACTTCTTCATCGAACGTGAAGCCGTATTGAAACCCTGAACAACCGCCGCCCGTAACGAATACGCGCAGCTTCAAGCGATCATTACCCTCTTCATCGACCAGGCTCTTCACCTTGTGCGCGGCACCGTGGGTGAATTGCAAAGCCGTGGGGGTGAAGGATTCGACGCTCATGCTGACTATCTCCCGGCGTTACGCCGCCATAATGCGTGATGACGCGCATTATCCGCTTCTCCCAGAAAATCGGTCAACTATTGTTACGGTATATCAATCAACACAATTGTCAGCCCGGAATACAAAAAGGCCCGTTAAAAGGGCCTTTTTGCTGAGCAGGATAAAACCTTACGGCAGCATGCCTGCATGGGACAGGCCCAAGCGCTCGTCCAGACCAAACAGGATGTTCAGGTTCTGCACCGCCTGACCCGACGCACCTTTGACCAGGTTGTCGATCACCGACAGCACCACCACCAGATCGCCGTCCTGTGGGCGATGAACCGCAATACGGCAGACGTTGGCGCCACGCACGCTACGGGTTTCCGGATGGCTGCCAGCCGGCATGACATCGACGAACGGTTCGTTGGCATAGCGCTTTTCAAACAGCGCCTGCAAGTCTACAGAGCGGTCAACCACGGTTGCATAGAGCGTGGAGTGAATGCCGCGAATCATCGGCGTCAGGTGCGGAACGAAGGTCAGGCCAACGTCCTTGCCGGCAGCGCGACGCAGCCCCTGGCGAATCTCAGGCAAGTGGCGATGCCCTTTGACGGCATAGGCCTTCATGCTCTCGGACGTTTCGGAATACAGCGAACCGACACTGGCGCCACGGCCAGCACCGCTGACACCCGACTTGCAGTCAGCGATCAGGCGCGAAGTATCCGCGAGACCTGCTTCGAGCAATGGCAGGAAACCCAGTTGCGTGGCGGTTGGGTAGCAACCCGGAACCGCGATCAGGCGCGCTTGCTTGATCTGCTCGCGATTGACTTCCGGCAAGCCGTAGACCGCCTCCTTCAGCAGTTCTGGAGCACCGTGCGGCTGGTTGTACCACTTGGCCCACTCATCAGCGTCCTGCAGACGGAAGTCCGCCGACAGGTCGATGACCCTGGTCCCGGCCGCCAGCAGTTCACCCGCCAATGCATGCGCTACACCGTGCGGAGTGGCGAAGAACACCACGTCACAGGCACCGAGGGTTTTGATGTCCGGAACGCTGAACGCCAGGCCGTCGTAGTGACCTCGCAGGTTCGGGTACATGTCGGCAACAGCCAGGCCTGCCTCGGATCGGGAAGTGATCACTACCACTTCAGCTTGCGGATGCTGTGCCAACAGACGCAGCAATTCGACACCGGTATAACCCGTGCCGCCGACGATACCGACCTTGACCATAAACCTGCCCTCAACGAACCCACTGGAAAGCCGTCGATAATAGGGCGCGCACCGCCCTGCGACAACCGTCAAGGTGACGTACGGAGGCCCGAGCCTCTACTATTCGGGCTACCGTGAACCTGGGAATAACCAAAAATGCTTTATCTGTGGCTCAAAGCGCTTCACATCATCAGCATGGTCTGCTGGTTTGCCGGCCTGTTTTACCTGCCGCGCCTGTTCGTTTATCACGCACAGAGTGAAGACAGCATCAGCAAGGAACGCTTCAGCGTCATGGAGCGCAAACTGTACCGCGGGATCATGGGCCCGGCGATGATCGCCACGCTGGCCTTCGGCATCTGGCTGATCAGCCTCAACCCCAGCGCCTACTTCGGCCAGGGTGGCTGGATGCACGCCAAGTTGACTCTGGTAGTGATCCTCATCGGTTACCACCACATGTGCGGCGCGCAGGTAAAACGTTTTGCCCGTGGCGAAAACACCCGCAGCCATGTCTTTTATCGCTGGTTCAATGAAGTACCAGTTCTGATATTGCTGGCTATTGTCATTCTGGTCGTCGTACGGCCGTTCTAATCCTAATTAGTCGCAACTTATCGGGGTACTTCCAATGTCGTTGCCCGCTTTGCTCGAACAACGTTTGCGTTTGCCTGTCGTGGCAGCGCCGATGTTCCTGATTTCCAATCCGCAGCTGGTGCTTGCGTGCTGCCGTAATGGCGTGGTCGGCAGCTTTCCAGCGCTGAACCAGCGTGAAAGCAGCGGCTTCAAAGCCTGGCTGGAGGAGATCGAAGCGGGCCTGGCACTACTGGAGAACCCGGCTCCCTATGCAGTGAACCTGATCGTTCACCACAGCAACCCACGGCTGGAAGCGGATCTGGCGATCTGCATCGAGCATAAAGTGCCGATCGTCATCACCAGCCTTGGTGCGGTGAAGGAGCTGGTCGACGCAGTGCACAGCTACGGCGGCCTGGTATTCCATGACGTGACGACCCGTCGTCATGCGGAAAAAGCCGCCGAGGCTGGGGTCGATGGCTTGATCGCCGTTGCCGCAGGCGCCGGTGGCCACGCCGGGACCTGGAGCCCGTTTTCGCTGATTGCCGAGATTCGTCAATTCTTCGACAAAACCCTGCTGCTGGCCGGCTGCCTGAACCACGGCCATGAGATTCTCGCTGCGCAACTGCTCGGTGCGGATCTGGCCTACTTCGGCACACGCTTTATCGGCACCACCGAAAGCCATGCACCTGAAGCGTATAAGGAGATGCTGCTGACCTCCAGGGCCGCCGACATTGTCCACACACCAGCGGTGTCTGGCGTTCCGGCAAGCTTCATGCGCCAAAGCCTGATCAACGCCGGTTTTGACGTAGACGCGTTGCAAGGCAAGGGTGAAGTCAACTTCGGCTCCAAGCTCAAACCCTTGAGCGATGAAGCCAAAGCCTGGAAAACCGTCTGGTCCGCCGGCCAGGGCGTGGGCAAAATCGACGACCTGCCGAGCGTCGATCAACTGGTCGCACGGCTGGACGCCGAATACCGCAAGGCGCAAGAACTCGCAGCCCAACTGCCCAAACGCTGGCCGCGATAACGCACAAGGTTTGGCCAGCCGATTCCGGCTGGCTTAAACTACAGAGCACCGACCAAAGACTCGCGACAAGGATGCCCGGCATGAGCGAAAGCCGTTTCAAGATCGTCTTCGACGGAGCCCTGCTTCCGGGTGTCGACACCACCACTGCGAAACTCAATCTCGCCCAGCTGTTCAAAAGCGACGTCTCGGCCATCGAACGCCTGTTCAGCGGAAAGCCTGTCGCGCTTAAGCGCGACCTGTCCCACGCAGACGCTCAGACTTACCTGAATGCCCTGTCGAAAACCGGCATCGATGCACGCATCGAAGCCGAACCGTCGATCGAGCTCAATCTGACCGACGTTCACGAATCAACGCCTCCCCCTTACACGCCCTCCACACTCGGCGACAACGAATCACCTTATAGCCCTCCTCGCGCACCCGTTGGCGAAGCCCTGCCAGAGTTTTCCGAACTCAAGGTGTTCGGTGTGCAGGGGCGTATCGGCCGCCTGCGTTATCTCGCCTGGTCATTGGTAGCGCTGCTGATCATTGGTGCTATCGCTGGCATTTTTGGACTCAGCCTGTTGGCCGGCAATCAAATGGTGCTGAGCGCAATTGTTTGTGTCGTCGCGTTCGTGGCGTACCTCTACATAAACATCACCATCAGCGTGCAACGGCTGCACGATCTTGGCTGGTCCGGCTGGCTGTGGTTTCTGAACCTGGTGCCCTTTATCGGTAGCCTGTTTCCGATCGCGTTGGCAGCGCTGCCAGGAAACATCGGCCCGAATCGCTATGGCGCGCCGCAGCCACCTAACAGCACGGCCGTTAAAGTCCTTTGCGGGCTGTGGCTGGTGGTGATCGCAGTGGTCGTGGTCGGTGCGCTTGCCGGTGGCCTCAGTACTATTACCGAAGAATACGAAAGCACCTCGACCAGCCGTTATGAAAGCAGTGAGTCGGCTGACGCGATTGAAGCAGACGATGCGGCGAAAGCAGCTCAGCCCCCTGTAGACTATGAGAAACAATAAACGCGCTCGGTTCCTGTGACATCTCTGTCCACAGGCCGCGAGCCGTTGCGATGGAGAACTGCATGACCCGTTACGCTCTGATCACTGGCGCTTCCAGCGGCATCGGCCTGGCCATGGCCGAAGCGCTGGCGCGACGTGGCCGCAGCCTGATTCTGGTGGCCCGCCAACGTGATCAGTTGGAAAGCATCGCAATCGAACTGACCCAGCGTTTTGGCGTCGAGGTACTGTTCCGCGCCTGCGATCTGGGCGAACCGCTGCGCCTGTCCGGCTTTCTGCTGGAACTCGAAGAGGGTGACCGCGAGATCGACCTGCTGGTCAATTGCGCCGGCATCGGCACCTGCGGCCCGTTTCTGGCTCAGGACTGGATGACCGAACAAGACTTGATCGAAGTGAATATCCTGGCCCTGACTCGCCTGTGCCACGCCATTGGCAACAGCATGGCTTTGCAGGGCGGCGGACAGATTTTGAACGTCGCATCGATGGCGGCCTTCAATCCAGGCCCGTGGATGAGTACCTACTACGCCAGCAAAGCGTATGTACTGCACTTCTCCGAAGGTTTGCGGGTAGAGCTGAAAAAATGCGCGGTCAAGGTTTCGGTCCTTTGCCCCGGCCCGACACGCACGGCGTTTTTCCGCACCGCACAACTGGACGCCGACAAACTGGCCAACAGCAAACTGCTGATGAGCCCCGAGGAAGTGGCCCTTTACACGGTGCGTGCGCTGGAGAAGAACCGCGCGATCATTATTCCCGGGCGCCGCAATCGCTGGCTCGCACTCTTGCCGCGCTTCGGCTCGCGCTGGCTGACCCGAACCATCGTGGGCATGGTCAACAAGGCGTATTGCCCGCGCTGAGCGCTCAACCACGTAAAAGTCTGGGCTCGGGACTGCTCCCTTCAGTACACTCAGCCCGGACCAACACAATGGAGAAACAGCTGTGGATACTCTGTTCACCAAGATCATCAACAGAGAAATACCTGCCAGGATCATTTACGAGGATGACCAGGTCCTGGCCTTCCACGACATCGCCCCGCAGGCACCGGTGCATTTTCTGGTAGTCCCGAAAAAACCGGTACGCACCCTCAACGACCTCACCGAGGACGACAAGGCACTGGCCGGACACATTCTGTTCACCGCCCAACGCCTGGCGCTGGAACTGGGCTGCGAAGAAGGCTTTCGCGTGGTCATGAACTGCAATGAATTGGGTGGGCAGACCGTCTACCACATTCATATGCACGTGCTGGGTCAGCGTCAGATGCACTGGCCGCCGGGCTGATTGCCAGATAGCTAAAAGATCGCAGCCTTCGGCGGCTCCTACGGACGGATGAAGTGTAGGAGCTGCCGAAGGCTGCGATCTTTTGCTTTAGGTGCAAACAACCGACATGACCCAGCGCAAACCTTCCCCGGCCGATTGCGGTAAACTGGCCGCCGAGATTCCTCCCGGAGGTCAGCATGACTACCCAACGTCACTACTCGCCGATTGACCGTCTTCTGCTGCAAGCCGACACCGCGATGCGTACTTTACTGCCCTTCAGTGGCCAGCCTTATCGCCCGTCGCCGGCCATCGTGCAGCCAGAGGCGAAAATGAGCGACGAAGACACCCGCCACGTCGCCGGCCTGATGCGCATCAACCATACCGGTGAAGTCTGTGCCCAGGCGCTGTACCAGGGCCAGGCACTGACCGCCAAGCTTGCGCAAGTGCGGGAGGCCATGGAACATGCGGCCGAAGAAGAGATCGATCACCTGGTCTGGTGCGAACAGCGCATCCGCCAACTGGGCAGCCACACCAGCATTCTCAATCCGCTGTTCTACGGCATGTCGTTCGGTATTGGCGCTGTCGCCGGGTTGATCAGCGACAAAGTCAGCCTCGGTTTCGTTGCCGCAACCGAGGATCAGGTGTGCAAACACTTGAACGAACACCTTGAGCAACTGCCGGCCGAAGACGAAAAGTCCCGGGCCATTCTCAAGCAGATGCGCATCGACGAAGAGCAGCACGCCGAAAGCGCGCTGGACGCTGGAGGTTTTCGCTTCCCGGCGCCGGTGAAATTCGGCATGAGCCTGATGGCCAAGGTCATGACCAAGAGTACTTACCGGATCTGACGGTTACGTCGTTCGATAGGGCCTCTTCGCGAGCAAGCTCGCTCCCACAAGGGTTCTGCGACAGCAATAAAAAAGGCGACTACCGCAAAGTAGTCGCCTTTTTTGTACTCGAAAATCTTAGCTCGACATGTTGCGAGCGTAGAAGATCTCAAGCATTTCGTGTTTCACGCGCTCAGTAACCTGAGTGCGTTGTTCCGTCGACAGATTGCTGGTGGCGTCACCGAACAGGTAGTTATCCAGTTCGAAGTTCTTCAGCAGCATTTTGGTGTGGAACAGGTTTTCCTGGAGCACGTTCACGTCGGTCATCTGGTAAGCGTCGCAAGTGTCGTCGGAGAGGTAGTTCTGGATCGAGTTGATCTCGTGGTCGATGAAGTGCTTTTTGCCTTCAACGTCACGGGTGAAACCGCGCACGCGATAATCCACGGTGACGATATCCGAATCGAACTGGTGAATCAGAAAGTTGAGCGCCTTAAGCGGTGAAATGACTCCGCACGTCGACACGTCAATGTCCACACGGAACGTCGCGATACCATCCACCGGATGGATTTCCGGGTAGGTATGCACCGTGATGTGGCTCTTGTCGAGGTGGGCCAGGATGATTTCGGGTATCGGCCCCGGAGATTCTTCGATCTGACTGTCGGTCGGCGTCACCGGCTCTTCAGAGATCAGAATCGTCACGCTGGCGCCCTGGGGTTCATAGTCCTGACTGGCGATGTTCAGGATGTTGGCACCAATGATATCGACAACTTCTGTGAGGATCTGCGTCAGGCGCTTGGCGTTGTACTCTTTATTGATGTACTCAACGTAAGCCTGCTGGTCTTGCGGGGTTTCCGCGTAGCAGATGTCATAGATATTGAAGCTCAAGGTCTTTGTCAGGTTATTGAACCCATGGAGCTTGAGTTTGCTTTTCACCGTTTAAGAACTCTCTATGTATGCGGCCGGGCCGCGTGATCCAGCATGCCCGTCAAATGCGAACAACGCACCTGCGTAGGACGGTTAACACCTCTTCGCGATGGCGATTTTGGTTGTCTGTTCGGGTGGGCGATCTGTCGGCTGACCGATCACTGCCCTGAAAAAAGTGGCGCATTATGCAGACCTGGGCCAGTGATCGCCAGAGTCTGCACTGCATTTATGATAGTTGAATGTCGATTCAACCGAGTTCGATGATTTCGTAGTCGTGAGTGATGGCCACACCGGCCGCACCGAGCATGATCGACGCAGAGCAATACTTCTCCGCCGAGAGCTCAATGGCCCGCTTGACCTGGGCTTCTTTCAGCGCCCGGCCCTTGACCACAAAGTGCATGTGAATTTTGGTGAAGACCTTGGGATCTTCGGTCGCACGCTCGGCTTCGAGGAACGCCTCGCAGCTTTCCACGGCCTGCCGGGACTTCTTCAGAATGCTGACCACGTCGAAATTGCTGCAACCGCCCACGCCGAGCAGGAGCATTTCCATCGGCCGTACACCCAGGTTCCGACCGCCGGCATCAGGCGGACCGTCCATGACCACCACGTGACCGCTGCCGGATTCACCGAGGAACATGGCTTCGCCAGCCCATTGGATGCGTGCCTTCATCGCCAAGACTCCACTGTTAAAAAAGGGTCGCCAGCTTAGCACAGGGCTTTCGATTGACAGTGGCTGGCAACAGCGCAAGCAACACACTTACAGCATTGATAAATTCTCGAATAACGACGGAATGTGTCTGCTAAGCTGGCGCCAATTCCATGGCGCATGGCCAGCTTTATATCGAAGAAAAAGATCGCAGGCTTCGCCAGCTCCTACAAAAAGCCAAACCACACCGTGCAGTCTTTTCGGGATACAACCATGGTTGCTATTACCCCAACACCCAAAATCAAGAACCTCGACAAGTTGTTGATGCATTGCCAGCGTCGTCGTTATCAGGTCAAGAGCAACATCATTTGCGCAGGAGATCGTTCGGATACGCTGTTTTTCATCATCAAGGGTTCTGTCACCATCCTCATCGAGGACGACGATGGCCGGGAAATGATCATCGCCTACCTCAATGCCGGGGACTTCTTCGGCGAGTTGGGCCTGTTCGAACAAGCCGGGCAGGAACAGGAGCGCAGCGCCTGGGTTCGCGCCAAGGTCGAATGCGAGGTGGCCGAGATCAGCTACTGCAAGTTCCGCGAGCTCTCCCAGCAAGACCCGGACATTCTCTATGTGCTCAGCGGCCAGATTGCCCAGCGCCTACGCAATACCACACGCAAGGTCGGCGACCTGGCGTTCTTCGACGTCACCGGCCGGGTTGCGCGCTGTTTGCTGGAGCTGTGCAAACAGCCTGATGCCATGACGCACCCGGACGGCATGCAAATCAAAGTTACCCGTCAGGAAATCGGCCGGATCGTCGGTTGCTCGCGGGAAATGGTCGGTCGCGTGCTCAAGGACCTGGAAGAACGCAACCTGGTCGACGTCAAAGGCAAGACCATGGTGGTGTTCGGTACTCGTTAAGCCGACATGACCTCGGCGAGCATTTGCCGATACAACGTGTCCAGCCGCTCGATGGCGTCCGGGGCGGCGAATTGTTCATGCAGGGCGATGTGGCTCTGCGCGCGAACCCGCTGCTCCAGACCGCAAGCCTCGTTAAACCGATTGACCGCCTCAACCATCGACTCCCGCTCGTCGTCCAGCAACAGTGCTCCGTGCACCAGCCCCACCGGGCGCTGACCACCCTTGCTCTGGCGCCAGCGCTGAGCGGTGCCGACCATTTTTCGGCCGTCGAGATTGACGTTGAAACGCCCATCACAGAAAGCACCCTCGACTTCACCCAATGAAGGCTTGCCGCCGAGCTCCGTCAGCAGCGCACAAATCGGATCGCACAGACGCCGATAAGCGGTTTCGATCCGACCGTGATCGCCTTCACTACGCGGAGGTGCATATACCAACGCGATATTGATCGTCGCTGCTGACTGCGGCACCGGCTCACCGCCGGTTTCACGCAACAACACCGGCCAGCCATTCGCCGCCGACGCCTCGCAGGCAGCCTCGAATCCTGGCAAACGGCTCAAACGCCGTGGCATGACCAGCGCGCGATCGCTCGGTTGCCAGAACAACAGGCCAAACTCCTGGTCGCCGGCACATACCGTCGCCAACAAATCCTGCTCGGCGCGCAGACCGGCTTCGACGGTCAAGGCTATGGGTTGAGTCATGGCAGTGCGAATCCTTTGCGGTGGATACAAAAAAGCCGGCAACGCCGGCTTCTTCATTGAGTCAGGTTCAATCGAGTGTAGAACCGCTGACCGCTACGCCACGCTCTGGAAAGAACAAGCGTTGCAGTTCAGCTCCCGGATTCTCGGCGCGCATGAAGGCTTCGCCGACCAGGAACGCATACACCTCGCTGATTTCCATCAGCTCGACATCGGCACGATTGAGGATGCCACTTTCAGTGATGACCAGGCGGTCGCGCGGGATGCGTGGCAGCAGATCGAGCGTGGTTTCCAGGCTGACATCGAAGGTGTGCAGATTGCGGTTGTTCACGCCGACCAGCGGAGTATCGAGGGTTTTCAAGGCCCGCTCCAGCTCGTCACCGTCGTGGACTTCTACCAGCACATCGAGCCCCACACTTTTGGCGACGGCTGCCAGCTCGGCCATTTTCACGTCATCCAGCGCGGCAACGATCAACAGCACGCAATCGGCGCCCAGCGCCCGGGCTTCGACGATCTGATAAGGATCGATCATGAAGTCCTTGCGAATCACCGGCAGCTTGCACGCGGCACGCGCCTGTTGCAGGTAGAGGTCGGCGCCCTGGAAGTAATCGATATCGGTCAGCACCGAGAGGCAAGTCGCCCCGCCCTTCTCGTAGCTTTTGGCGATTTCGGCCGGGACGAAGTTCTCACGAATCACGCCTTTGCTCGGCGAAGCCTTCTTGATTTCAGCAATCACCGCCGGCTGCTTGAGTTTGGCCTGGGCCAGCAGCGCCTTGGCAAAACCACGCGGTGCATCGGCCGCCTTGGCCAGTGCTTCCAGTTCGGCAAGCGTTACGCGAGCGCTGCGCTCGGCCACTTCCTTGACTTTGCGGGCGAGAATCTTTTCCAGAACCGTCGGTACACTCATGCCTCATTCTCCACTCTGAATACCGCGGTAAACGCACCCAACTCTTCAAGTTTTTCCCGCGCAAGGCCGGTGTGCAGCGCGTCATGCGCCAGGGCAACACCCTCTCTCAGGCTGCTCGCATGATCAGCGGCGTACAGCGCCGCACCGGCATTGAGCACAATCATTTCTGCGGCTTTCTGACCGTACTCGGTTTTGCGGCGCCCCAAGGCATCGCGAATCAGTTCGAGCGAGGCCGCCGGGCTTTCCACCGCCAGACCGTGCAGGCTCTGGCTCTTCATGCCCAGATCTTCAGGCTCGACCCAATACTCGCTGATCTGGTCATCCTTCAATTCCGCGACAAAGGTTGGCGCCGCCAGACTGAACTCGTCCAGACCATCCTTCGAATGCACCACCAGCACATGTTTGCTGCCCATACGTTGCAAGACTTCGGCCAGCGGCCGGCACAACGCCTGACTGAACACGCCCACCACCTGATGCTTCACGCCGGCCGGATTCGTAAGCGGGCCGAGCATGTTGAACAAGGTGCGCAGGCCGAGATCACGGCGCGGGCCGGCAGCGTATTTCATTGCACCGTGATGGGCCTGGGCGAACATGAAGCCAATGCCGACGTTGTCGATGCAACGCGCCACTTGAACCGGCGTCAGGTTCAGGTAGATCCCGGCCGCTTCCAGCAAATCGGCGCTACCGCTTTTGCCCGATACTGCACGGTTACCATGCTTGGCCACGGTGCAACCGGCCGCCGCCACCACAAACGAAGAAGCCGTCGAGACGTTGAAGATGTTTGCACCGTCGCCACCGGTGCCGACCACATCGACAACACCGTCGAGGGTTTTCAGCTCGACCTTGTCCGCCAGCTCACGCATGACCGAGACGGCGCCGACGATCTCGTCGATGCTCTCGCTTTTCATGCGCATGGCCATCATGAACGCGCCGATCTGCGCGTCAGTGCATTGCCCGGTCATGATTTCGCGCATCACATCGCGCATTTCATCAGTACTCAGGTCCAGGTGGCCGACGATACGGCTCAGGGCAGTCTTGATATCCATGGAAAGTCCTTAGCGCGTGCCGCCGGTTTGTTTGAGGAAGTTGGCGAACAGCTCGTGGCCCTGCTCGGTCAGGATCGACTCGGGGTGAAACTGCACCCCTTCGATGTTCAGTGTCTTGTGGCGCAGGCCCATGATTTCATCAACCGAGCCGTCTTCGAGCTGAGTCCAGGCGGTCAACTCCAGGCAATCAGGCAAGGTTTCGCGTTTAACGATCAGCGAGTGATAGCGGGTGACCGTCAGCGGACGGTTAAGACCTGCGAACACGCCCTTGTCCTCGTGGAATACCGGGCTAGTCTTACCATGCATAACCTGGCGGGCACGCACGACATCGCCGCCAAACGCCTGGCCGATGGACTGATGGCCCAGGCAGACGCCGAGAATCGGCAGTTTGCCGGCGAAATACTTGATGGCTTCGATGGACACGCCGGCTTCGGTCGGGGTGCATGGACCGGGGGACACGACGATACGCTCGGGTTTGAGCGCTTCGATTTCGGCAATGGTCAGCTCATCGTTGCGCACAACCTTGACCTCGGAGCCTAGCTCACCGAGGTACTGCACAACGTTGTAGGTAAAAGAGTCGTAGTTATCGATCATCAGCAACATGGTTTGAAACCTCTTGAATTCACTGACTTTTGAGACGGCCTTCGAATGATTTACCCGCAGTCTTGCTGCGCTCAGTCAGTTGCTGGAATGGAACCGGCAAAAGCGGCATTTCATACGGGTAAAGAAGGCAAACGGGTACAGGTCCGGCCGGGCCGGCAGAGAAAGTTCAGGCGCGCCAACGCCAACGGGCGTGGGCCTTGATGACTTGATCCAAGAGTTTGCTGACGATCAACACGGGGAAGGTCTCATTCATACGTTCCCGCACAGTAACTTAGCTGAGCAGAGGGTGCAATATGGCGCAGCGCAAGCAATCGATGCGGCCTTTAGCCATAGCTAAAACGCAAAAGTTTTTGGTACTGTCGTTCCGCCCACTACAACAATAAATAAATGGACTTGCTCATGATCAAACAGACGAAGCTTGTACCGCTCGCCGGTTGCCTTCTTGCAATGGCCTGCGCCCAGGCGACTGCAGCACCCGCCCCCTATTCGAAATTCATTGTCTTTGGCGACAGCCTGAACGACGCCGGGCAGTTTACCGATACCGGGGGGCCCGCCGGCTCTACATTGCGCTACACCAACCGTGTCGGCCCGACTTACATGGATGGCAGCGGCGAGGTAAAAGCCGCCAACTCGACGCAATTGCTGGGGGGTAAACTGGGATTTTCGCCTGACCAAACGGCCGCTTCCACCTCGGCAGCCCGTGCCAGCCAAGGCCTGCCAGACGGCAACAACTGGGCGACGGGCGGCTACCGCACCGATCAGATCCTCGACTCGATCACCACCACATCGGACACCGGTGAGCGCAGTCGGCCCGGTTATCTGCCGAGCAACAATTTTCGCGCCGACCCGAACGCGCTCTACTACCTCTCCGGTGGCGGCAACGACTTCCTCCAGGGCCGGGTAACGAGCCTCGACCAGGCCAACGCCGCAGCCGACCGTTTGGTCAGCAGCGTGCAAACACTGCAACAGGCCGGCGCCAAATACATCATGGTCTGGCTGCTCCCGGACATTGGCCTGACCCCGGCGATCAACGGCAGTCCGCTCCAGGCCTTTACCTCCCAACTCAGCGCCCAGTTCAACACCGAGTTGGTCAGCCAGTTGCAGCACGTCAATGCCGAAGTCATCCCGCTCAATATTCCGGTACTGCTCAAAGAGACCTTTGCCAACCCGGCGCAGTTCGGCCTGGCCACCGACCAGAACCTCACCGCGACCTGCTTCAGCGGTGACAGCTGTACCGAAAATGCCAAGTACGGGATCAACAGCGCCACGCCGGATCCGACCAAGTTGATCTACAACGACTCGGTCCATCCGACCGAAGCCGGGCAACGCCTGATCGCCGATTACGCGTTTTCCATACTGGCAGCCCCTTGGGAACTGACACTGTTGCCAGAAATGGCCCACGCCACCCTACGCGCGCACCAGGATGAACTGCGTAACCAATGGCAATCCGACTGGGAAAACTGGCAAACCGTCGGTCAGTGGCGTGCGATTGTCGCCGGTGGCGGCCAGCACCTGGATTTCGACGATCAGCGCAGCGCAGCCAGTGCTGACGGCAACGGTTACAACCTGAACATCGGTGGCAGCTATCGTCTCAACGAGGCCTGGCGCGTTGGCGTTGCCGCCGGTTTCTATCGCCAGAAGCTGGAAGCGGGCAACGACGACTCGGAGTACAAACTCAACACTTACATGGGCACAGCGTTCGCCCAGTATCAGCAAAACCGCTGGTGGGCTGACGCGGCAATGACTGCCGGGCATCTGGACTACGACAATCTCAAACGTAAATTCGACCTGGGCGTGAACGAGCGCAGTGAGAAAGGCGATACCAGCGGCACTGTGCTGGCCATCACCGGTCGCCTGGGTTATGACATTGCCCAGCAGGCAAGCAGCCCTTGGCACTTGTCGCCATTTATCAGCGCCGACTACGCCAAGGTGCAAGTCGATGGCTACTCGGAGAACGGTAACGACTCTACTGCTCTGACGTTCGCTGACCAGAAGCGCACCTCCAAACGCCTCGGCGTCGGCTTGCAGGGCAAGTATCAAATCACCCCGCAGACTCAGGTGTTCGGTGAATTCGCCCACGAACGCGAATATAAGGACGACACCCAGGACCTGACCATGAACCTCAACAGCCTGCCCGACAACCATTTCACCCTGCAAGGCTATACCCCGCAAACCAACCTGAACCGCCTGAACCTGGGTGTCAGCCAGAAGCTGACCGCAGACCTGGCGCTACGGGCCAGCTACAACATTCGCAAGGATGACGACTTTACCCAACAGGGCATCAACGTGGGTCTCAGCCTGGACTTCTAAACCGCAGGCAATAAAAAACGCGGCGCCCTCACAGGCGCCGCGTTTTTTATGGTGGTGAATTCCTTGTGGGACCTCAGGCGTCTGGGGTTTGCTCAGCCAGGGCCACGGCGCGGAACATGGCGCGGCGCTTGTTCAGGGTTTCTTCCCATTCCAGCGCGGGCACCGAGTCCGCCACAATGCCGCCACCGGCTTGCACATGTAGCTCGCCGTTCTTGATCACCGCGGTGCGGATCGCAATCGCGGTGTCCATGTTGCCGTTCCAGGCGAAGTAACCGACCGCACCACCGTAGACGCCACGTTTGACCGGCTCCAGTTCGTCGATGATTTCCATCGCGCGAATCTTTGGCGCGCCCGACAACGTACCTGCCGGCAGAATCGCCCGCAGCGCGTCCATCGCCGTCAGGCCGGCTTTCAACTGGCCAGTGACGTTGGAGACGATGTGCATCACGTTGGAATAACGCTCGATGACCATTTTCTCGGTGAGTTTCACCGAACCGATCTCCGATACACGGCCGGTGTCGTTGCGGCCCAGGTCGATCAGCATCAAGTGCTCGGCGATTTCCTTGTCGTCCGACAGCAGGTCTTCTTCAAGCGCCCGGTCAGCTTCCTCGGTGGCACCGCGTGGGCGGGTGCCGGCGATCGGGCGCACGGTGATCAGGTTGTCTTCGACCCGCACCAGCACTTCTGGCGAGCTGCCAACGACGTGGAAGTCGCCGAAGTTGAAGAAGTACATATAAGGCGTCGGGTTGAAGCAGCGCAGCGCGCGGTATAGATCGATCGGCGCAGCCTTGAAGTCGATGGACATCCGTTGCGACGGCACTACCTGCATGCAGTCACCGGCGAGGATGTACTCCTTGATGGTGTCCACCGCCCGCTCGTAATCGTCCTGGGTGAAACTGGAACGGAACACCGGGTCAGCCGCTTGCTGCTTGCTGAAGTCCAGGCCGCGACGCGGGGTGATCGGCTGGCGGAGTTTTTCCAGCAGTTCTTCCAGACGCGCCTGACCTTGCTCAAAGGCGTCTTCCTGCGACGGGTCGGCCAGCACGATCGCGTGCATCTTGCCGGCCAGGTTGTCGAACACTACTACCGCATCGGAGACCATCAGCAGAATGTCCGGCACGCCCAGCGGGTCCGGGTTCGGGCACTTGCCCAGACGCTTCTCCACGTATCGCACACAGTCATAACCGAAGTAACCCACCAGCCCGCCATTGAAGCGCGGCAAACCGGCAATGGTCGGCACGTTATAGCGCGCCTTGAACGCTTCGACGAAGGCCAGCGGGTCTTCGACATCGTGGCTTTCCACCTCGGTGCCATCGACGGTCACGCTGACGTGGTGATCATGCACCCGCAGCACCGTGCGGCACGGCAGCCCGATAATCGAGTAACGGCCCCATTTCTCGCCGCCCTGCACCGACTCCAGCAGATAGGAGTTGGGCTCGTCGGCCAGTTTCAGGTAGATCGACAACGGCGTGTCGAAGTCGGCAAGGGTTTCGCAGGCAAGCGGGATGCGGTTGTAGCCGGCAGCGGCCAAACGCAGGAATTCTTCGCGGATCATGAGGTGCCTCGTGGCTTGAGGGTCAAACGGTCAGGTGTGCAAACGCGCCGGATAGCCGGCCAGGATCATGTCAGGCGCGCCAACGCCAGCGGGCCAGGGCCTTGATGACTTTCATCCAGAGTTTGCGAGTGACCACCACGATGGAATTTCCAGGAGGGGATTGAACAGCGTCGGGCAACGTTATCTCAGCGGCCGGATCCAGGCAACCGGGAATTAGCTTGCGCAGATCGTCGATCACCAGCGCCGGCGACTCTTCGGCAATCGGCCGGCCATGGTTATACCCATAGCTCAGGGCTACGCACTTCACGCCTGCCGCCTTGGCCGCCAGCACGTCGCTGCGCGAGTCGCCAATGAACAACGATTGCGACGCCGGAATGTTGGCCATTTTCATCACGAAAAACAGCGCCGCCGGGTCAGGTTTTTTCTGCGGCAAGGTGTCGCCGCCGATGATCCAGCGAAAGTAGCGGCCGATTTTCAGCTGATCCAGCAACGGCGCGACAAAGCGCTCCGGCTTGTTGGTGATCAGCGCCATTTCGACGCCCTGCTTGTGCAGCCACTTCAGGGTATCGCGTACGCCGGGGTAGACCACCGTCAGTTCATGGCCGTCCGCGTAGGCTTCCATGAAAATCTCCAGCGCGTGCTCGGCCTCGACATCATCGACACTCGCGTGGTCGATACTGCCCGCCAGAGCGCGACGGACCAGCACCGGCGCACCGTTGCCGACCCACTCGCGCACCGCGTCGAAACCGGCCGGGGCACGCCCGAGTTTGAGCAGCATGTTATCCACAGCCACTGCGAGGTCCGGAACCGAATCGATCAGCGTGCCATCCAGATCGAACATCACCAGCCGCGGCAGACACCCCGGGAACAGCTGCTCAAAACCACTCATGAGCGAGCCAGAGCCAGTTCGGAACGCATCTTTTCAATCACTTCCTGGTAGTTCGGCGCATTGAAGATGGCCGAGCCGGCGACAAAGGTGTCAGCGCCAGCAGCAGCGATTTCACGGATGTTGTTCACGTTCACGCCACCGTCGATTTCCAGACGAATGTCGCGGCCCGACGCATCGATCATCGCACGCACTTCACGCAGCTTGTCGAGGGTACCGGGAATGAACTTCTGCCCGCCAAAACCCGGGTTGACGCTCATCAGCAGGATCATGTCGACCTTGTCCATCACGTACTTGAGCACGTCCAGCGGGGTCGCCGGGTTGAACACCAGGCCAGCCTTGCAACCGCCTTCGCGGATCATTTGCAGGGAACGGTCGACGTGCAGCGTGGCTTCCGGGTGGAAGGTGATGTAAGTCGCGCCGGCGTCGATGAAGTCGCCAATGATGCGGTCTACCGGGCTGACCATCAGGTGCGCGTCGATCGGCGCGGTGATGCCGTACTTGCGCAATGCCGAGCAGACCATCGGCCCGATGGTCAGGTTTGGCACGTAGTGGTTGTCCATGACATCGAAGTGAACGATGTCGGCGCCAGCGGCCAGGACGTTGTCCACTTCCTCGCCCAGGCGGGCGAAGTCAGCGGAGAGAATCGACGGAGCAATAGCGAAGGGCTGCATGACGCACCTTTTTTGAGCAGAATCACGATGGCGCGCATTGTATACCTCATGCTTTGACGCGCGCACGGTAACCGCGATGATTGGACCAGGCCCTAATAGGCCGCTCGATAGATCTTCTCGATATCGGCGGTGCTCAATTTACGCGGATTGTTGCGCATCAATCGCTCGATTCCCGCGGCCTCCACGGCCATCGCCGGGATGGCGTCTTCCGGTACGCCGAAGCTGCGCAGGCCCTGGGGAATTTCCACTGCGGCACAGAGTCGCGCCATCGCCTCGACGGCTTTATCCGCCGCCTCATCAGCGCTCAACCGCGCGGTTTTCACCCCAAAAGCTTCGGCGATATCCCGCATGCGCTCGATGCACGCCATCTTGTTCCAGGTCATGACATACGGCAGCAGCAAGGCGTTACTCACACCGTGCGTAATGTTGAAACGTCCACCCAGCGGATAAGCCAAGGCATGCACCGCGCCGACCCCGGCGTTGCCGAACGCCATGCCGGCCATAAGGCTGGCGGTGGCCATGTCTTCACGGGCCTGCACGTTCGAAGGGTTGGCGTAGGCCTTGGGCAATGCCGTGGCGATCAGCTTGATGGCGCCGAGGGCCAGCGCGTCGGTGATCGGCGAGGCGTTCAGCGACAGGTAGGACTCGACAGCGTGCACCAGCGCATCGATGCCAGTGGCGGCCGTCACGCTGCGGGGGCAAGTCAGGGTCATTTGCGGGCTGACCAGTGCTACGTCCGGCAGCAGGTAATCACTGATGATGCCCTTTTTCAGCTGCGCGACCTTGTCGGTAAGCATCGCTACGTTGGTGACTTCCGAACCGGTGCCGGCGGTGGTTGGAATCGCAATCAGTGGCGGACCTTTGCGCGGCACCTGATCGACACCGAACAAGTCCTCGAGCGCACCGTGGTAACCGGCATAGGCTGCAACGCTTTTGGCGATGTCGATGGCACTGCCGCCACCGAGGCCGATCAGACCGTCATGCCCGCCGTCGCGGTAGACGCGCATGCAGTCCTCAACGATGGCGATTTCCGGGTCTGGCAACACCCGATCGAAAATCTCGTACGTGCGTCCACCCAGTTGCGCCAGCGCCAGCTCCACAGTGCCGGACTTGACCAGCGCCGCATCGGTGACAATCAGAGGGTAATCAACATCCAGACGGGTCAGCTCGGCGGCCAGCTGCTCGATGGCACCTGTGCCGGTGAGCAATTTGTGAGCGATTTTGAAAGAGGAAATACCCATGTGCGCAGCCTCTTATAAATAGGGGAGCTGGGCACAATAGTAGCTGGGGATTGGGGTTTGTCTGTTATTGCGCAAATGAATAGACGGAAACACGCGTAGGAGCTGCCGCAGGCTGCGATCTTTTGACTTTGTTTCTTGAAGATCAAAAGATCGCAGCCTGCGGCAGCTCCTACAGGAAGCCGGTTTTGCCAATCGTTCCCAAGCGCGCGGGAACGATCATTACCGACGGTCAGACCTGCGCGGTACGCAGTTTCTCGCTGCGGCCACGCAACCATTCCAGGGTCAGCAGCAGGAACACCGAGAATGCGATCAGCAGCGTCGCGGCGGCGGCGATGGTCGGGCTGAGGTTTTCGCGAATACCGCTGAACATCTGCCGCGGCAACGTCGCCTGCTGGGGGCCGGCAAGGAACAACGTGACCACCACCTCATCGAACGATGTCGCGAAGGCAAACAGCGCCCCTGAAATCACCCCCGGTGCGATCAACGGTAACGTCACACGGCGGAACGCCGTCAGTGGTGAAGCCCCAAGGCTCGCGGCAGCACGCACCAGGTTCTGGTTAAACCCCTGCAACGTCGCCGACACGGTAATGATCACGAACGGCACGCCCAGCACCGCATGCACGACAATCAGCGAAACAAAGCTGTTGCCAAACCCCAGCGGAGCGAAGGCCAGGTAACTGGCCACACCGATGATCACCACCGGCACCACCATCGGCGAAATCACCAGCGCCATCACCAGCGCCTTGCCGGGGAAGTCGCCACGGGTCAGGCCAATCGCCGCCAGCGTACCGAACACCATCGCCAGCACCGTCGCCGCCGGGGCGACAATCATGCTGTTCTTCAGCGAGCGCATCCATTCGGCCGACGCAAAGAAGTCCTGGTACCAGTGCAACGAGAACCCTTGCAGCGGGTAGACCAGAAAACTCCCTGAGTTGAACGACAGCGGGATGATCACCAGCACCGGCAAAATCAGGAACAACAGGATCAGCCCGCAGAGCGTGCGCAAGCTGTAGAACCACACCCGCTCGACGGGCGACATATAAGGACTCAGCATTTCGATTCTCCCCTTAGCTCAAACGCAGGCGGCTCGCGCCTACCAGCCAGCTGTAAATCAGATAGAGCACGATGGTCGCCAACAGCAGCAGCCCACCGAGCGCGGTCGCCATGCCCCAGTTAATGCTGGTGTTGGTGTAGAAGGCGACGAAGTAGCTGACCATCTGATCGTTCGGGCTGCCGAGCAGCGCCGGGGTGATGTAGTAACCAATCGCCAGGATGAACACCAACAGGCAACCGGCGCCGACACCGGCATAGGTCTGAGGGAAATACACCCGCCAGAAGCTGGCGAACGGATGGCAGCCCAGCGAGATCGCCGCACGCATGTAGGTCGGCGAGATGCCTTTCATCACGCTGTAGATCGGCAGAATCATGAACGGCAGCAGGATGTGCACCATCGAGATGTAAACCCCGGTGCGGTTGAACACCAGTTCCAGCGGCTTATCGATGATGCCCATGGCCATCATCGCGCTGTTGATCAGCCCGCCCGATTGCAGCAAGACAATCCACGCCGCCACTCGCACCAGAATCGAGGTCCAGAACGGCAGCAGCACCAGAATCATCAGCAGGTTGCTTTGACGCGACGGCAGGTTGGCCAGCAGGTACGCCAACGGATAGGCCAGCACCAAGCAGATCGCGGTGATGATCAGGCCCATCCAGAAAGTCCGGGCAAAGATCTCGAGGTAGATCGCCTGATCGGGAGTCGCCGGGGCGATTTCGCCGAGGTCGTCGATTCGGTGGTCGACCGCCGCCAACAGATAATACGGCGTCAGGCTGCTGGTGTTGCGGCGGACCGCTTGCCAGTAGGCCGGGTCGCCCCAACGCTCATCCAGCGCTTCAAGCGCGTCTTTATACGAGGCCGGTTCAGTCTTGAACGGCAGCGCTCGCGCGGTTTTGGTCAGCAGGCTGCGATAGCCGGCCAACTCCATGTTCAGTCGCTTGGACAGATCGCCCAGGCTTTGATTCTTGCGGGCATCGGCAAGGTCCTCGCTGGCAGCCTTGAAGACCGGATCCGCCGGCAAGCCTCGACCATCCCAGGTGGCAATGGCCGCCACGGTGCGCGGCATACCGCCGACCACTTCCGGGTTACCGACACTTTTGTAGAGCAGCGCCACGATCGGCACCAGAAACACCAACAACAGAAACAGCACCAAGGGCGCTATCAAGGCCTGGGCCTTCCAGCGGTTGACCCGCTCGGCACGCGCAAGGCGCTGCTTCAAGGTGCGATTGGTGCCCTCGTTCAGGGGAACGGCGATGGCCATGGCGAACTCCGAAAATCTTTGATCAATCGTTAATGTGGGAGCGAGCTTGCTCGCGATGGCGCCTTAAAATTCAACATTGATGTTGACTGACACATCGCAATCGCGAGCAAGCTCGCTCCCACAGGTGGGCGAGCCCACCATCGCAGGGTTGTGGTTACTTCGCAGCCCACGAGTTGAAACGCTGTTCCAGTTGCTCACCGTTGTCAGCCCAGAAGCTGACGTCGATCTGTACCTGGTTGGCGATGTTTTCCGGGGTGGTCGGCATGTCTTTCAGAATGTCTTTGGACAACAGCGGTACGGCTTGGGTATTGGCTGGGCCGTAGGCGATGTTTTCCGAGTAGGTTTTCTGCTGCTGCGGCATGACCGAGTACGCGATGAATTTCTTCGCGGCTGCTGCGCGGGCCTTATCCAGGCCTTTTGGAATCGCCCAGGCGTCGAAGTCGTAGATGCCGCCGTTCCATACCACTTTCAGGTTGCTTTCTTTCTGCACGGCAGCGATCCGGCCGTTGTAGGCCGAGCTCATGACGACGTCGCCGGAAGCCAGGTACTGCGGTGGTTGAGCGCCGGCTTCCCACCATTGAATGCTTGGCTTGAGCTCATCGAGTTTCTTGAACGCGCGGTCCTGACCATCTTTGCTGGCCAGCACTTTGTAGACGTCTTTCGGCGCAACGCCGTCGGCCATCAACGCGAATTCCAGGGTGTACTTGGCGCCTTTACGCAGGCCACGTTTGCCCGGGAATTTCTTGGTATCCCAGAAATCCACCCAACTGGTCGGTGCGCTTGCCAGTTTGTCGGCGTTGTAGGCCAACACGGTCGACCACACGAAGAAGCCCACGCCACATGGCTGGATGGCGCCCTTCACGTAGTCTTCGGACTTGCCGAACAGCGCCGGGTCGAGCGGCTCGAACATGTCTTCGTCGCAACCACGGGACAGTTCTGGCGATTCAACTTCGACCAGGTCCCAGGACACGCTCTTGGTGTCGACCATGGCTTTGACCTTGGCCATTTCACCGTTGTATTCACCGGCGACGATCTTGCCGTTGCCCGCGGCTTCCCACGGTGCATAGAAAGCCTTGACCTGCGCCGCCTTGTTCGCGCCGCCAAACGACACCACGGTCAGGTCCGGGCCGGCCATTGCGTGCGCTGCGCCCATCATGCCCAGTGCGAGGGCGGTGAATTTCAGGGATCTCAACATTTATTGTTCTCTCCACGTGCAGGGTTGGTGTTGGTGAAACAGGGGGCGATCAGTTCGCCTCTAGAAGTGGGTCGAGCGCGCGAACGTGTTCGACCTGCCAGCCAAGCGGTACCACGTCTCCGACCGCCAGCGCCGGATCGAGCTCAGCGATGGGCTGTTTCACGAAGAAGTCGGTCTTGCCACAGACTTCCAGGCGAACACGGACGTGGTCGCCCAGATAGATGAATTCCGCCACCCGCCCTGAGAAGCGGTTGACGCACGA
The DNA here is from genome assembly GCF_058802345.1 of Pseudomonas sp. GW822-FHT02D10. Classification (NCBI taxonomy): domain Bacteria; kingdom Pseudomonadati; phylum Pseudomonadota; class Gammaproteobacteria; order Pseudomonadales; family Pseudomonadaceae; genus Pseudomonas; species Pseudomonas sp. GW822-FHT02D10. The sequence goes on along the minus strand of NZ_JBXAOB010000011.1, from coordinate 148,526 downwards.
TTCGCTGGAACCATTAAGGCTCACACGCTCTGGACGAATGGACAGCGTCACTGGCTCGCCGGTCTTGCCGACATTCACCGCCAGCGCTTCGACCTTTTCACCACGCCCCAGCTCAACCACGCAGCGGTCGCCGGTGTGGCTGTGCAAACGGCCGTTGAGACGGTTGTTTTCGCCGATGAAGTTCGCGACGAAGGTGTTTTTCGGCTTTTCATAGAGCTCGCGCGGTGGCGCGATCTGCTGGATTTCGCCTTGATGGAAGACCGCCACGCGGTCGGACATGGTCAGGGCTTCGCCCTGGTCGTGGGTCACGTAGACCACGGTCACGCCGAGGCGCTGGTGCAGGTGTTTGATCTCCATCTGCATGTGTTCACGCAGTTGTTTATCCAGTGCACCCAACGGTTCGTCCATCAGCACCAGTTGCGGTTCGAACACCAGCGCCCGGGCCAGTGCCACACGCTGTTGCTGACCGCCGGAAAGCTGCGCCGGATAACGCTGAGCGAATGCGTCGAGCTGAACCATGCTCAGCACGCGCTTGACCCGGTCACTGACGTCGCTTTTGTTCAGGCCGCGCACGGTCAGCGGGAACGCGAGGTTCTCGGCCACCGTCATGTGCGGGAACAATGCATAGTTCTGGAACACCATGCCAATGTCGCGCTTGTGCGGCGGCACGTTGTTGATCGCACGTCCGGCCAGCAGGATTTCGCCGGCGGTCGGCGTTTCAAAGCCGGCGAGCATCATCAGACTGGTGGTCTTGCCGGAGCCGGACGGCCCGAGCAAGGTGAGGAATTCGCCTTTGCGAATCTCCAGGTTGAGGTCTTTGACGATCAGGTTCTCGCCGTCGTAGCTCTTTTGCACTCCACGAAAGCTGACCAGAACATCACTCGCCCCAGCGCTTGAATCGACCTCGCTCATACCCACACCTTTTTTGTTGATGACTGCTGTGGACTAAGCCTAGTGGACGCTGGGGACCACGCAAATCGGGGTGCAGGAGAGAATCGCCTCAGCCGGATGGAAGGCTGGGGGTAGGGATTTCCCTACAAGGATGGCGGGCATGGATATGTCGATGAACGATAGCGGCAAGCATCAAGCTGCAAGCCACAAGAACCGGCAAAAGCCCAGTTGCAGACATGTCGCAAATGGATACGCGCCCCCGTAGGAGCTGCCGAAGGCTGCGATCTGTTGGCGGCCTCAAGATCGCCGAAGATCAAGATCAAAAGATCGCAGCCTTCGGCAGCTCCTACGGGGGCGGTGGTGTCAGAGGAGCTTGTGTTCCATCGCGTACTTCACCAGTTCGGCGAGGGAGGTGATGTTGAGTTTCTGCATCAGCCGCGCTTTGTGGGTGCTGATGGTTTTGCTGCTCAACGCCAGTTGCTGGGCGATGTCGTTGACGTTGGCGCCTTGGGCCAGGCGCTCGAACACCGAAAACTCGCGCTCCGAGAGCAACGAATGCAGTGGCCGCGAATCCGTCAGGCCGACTTCGAAGACCATTCGATCCGCCAGTTCCGGGTCGATGTAACGCCCGCCCGCCGCGACTTTGCGAATCGCCGTCAACAGCAACGCCGGGTCGCTGTCCTTGGTCGCATAACCGGCAGCGCCGACCTTCAGCGCACGCGCAGCCATTTGCGCCTCGTCATGCATCGACAGCACCAGAATTGCCGGCGGATTGTTCAGTGCGCGAATCCGTGGAATCGCCTCCAGCCCGTTAACCCCGGGCATGGAGATATCCAGCAACACCACCTCGCAGGGAATGTGGCGCAAGGTCTCGAGCAGTTGCTCGCCATTGCTCGCCTCCCCCACCACCAGCAAATCCTTGGCGAGGCCGATCAATTGTTTGATGCCTTCACGGACGATGGTGTGGTCTTCGGCTACCAGTACACGGATCACGCAGTCTTCCTCATCAAAGGGTTGAACGAGTTTTCAATCCAGCGGCACACGTACGCTCAAGGTCGTGCCTTCACCCGGTTCACTGTCCAGCGACAACTGGCCGCCCATGATCAACACCCGCTCGCGCATGCCGACCACACCAAAGGATGTCGGCCTGCCCGTGGGGGCGACAAAGCCTACGCCATCATCGCTGACCGTGAGGCACAACTCGTCGCCTTCCAGCACCAGTGTCAACTCAACAGTATGCGCCTGCGCATGGCGCATGACATTGGTCAGCGCCTCCTGAAGAATCCGGAACAGGCCGATGGCCTTGGCGTCGCTGAGGGTCGGCAGGTTGTCCGGCACTTGCACCAGACACGGGATCTGCGTGCGCGCCTCGAAACGCCGGGCCTGCCACTCGATGGCCGACGCGATCCCGGCGTCGAGAATAGGTGGGCGCAAGGCCGTGGCCACGTCCCGCACCAGCTGGAACAGCTGGGCGATCAGGCGCTTCATGCTATTGAGACGGTCACTCAAGCCCGGATCGAGCTCGGCGTAAGCCAGTTCGCACATCGAGGTTTCCAGCTTGAGCACCGTCAGCATCTGGCCCAACTCATCGTGAACTTCCCGGGCAATCCGGGCCTTTTCCTCTTCGCGCACACTTTCCAGGTGCGCAGACAGTTCACGCAATTGCTCGCGGGAGCTGGCCAGTTCCAGCTCGATGCGCTTGCTCTCACTGATGTCCCAGACAATCCCGTCCCAGACGAACGCACCATCGTCGAGCCGACGGGTGATGGCCTTGATCTCGGCCCAGCGCTGCTCGCCCTGACGGGTGAGAATCCGGCCTTGCCACGACCAGTCACTGTCGGTGTCCAATGCGTGATCCTGGGTCTGGTGATAACTCGCCTTGTCGTCTGGATGCACCAGACTGCGCAGGCCCATGTCGCGACGGCTCAAGGTTGCCGGTGAATACCCCACCAGACCCTCACTGCCCTCACTGATGTAGGCAAAGTCGATTTGCCCGGTCACCGGCGCCCGCTCCAGGCGAAAGACCAGGCCCGGCACGTTGGCGGCAATCCCTTGTAAGCGCGCCTCGCTTTCCTGCAAGGCGGCCAGCGCCCGACGGCGTTCGGTGACGTCGTTGAGGTAAACCACCAGGTATTCGCTGTCGCGAAAACGCAGAAAACTCAACGACACGTCGGCCGGCAGAATGCTGCCATCGGCGCGCACGCAGTTGGTTTCAAAACTTTGCGGCCCATCCTCGCTGGCCCGGGCGCGCTTCCACAAGCTCAACCAACGGTCCATGTGCAGACCGGGCTCGAAGTCGATCAGTGGCCGATCAATGACACCGCCCGGCGCATAACCGAGCATGTCCTCGGCCGCACGGTTGGCGTAACGTACATGGCTGTCCCAATTGACCCAGAGGATCCCGACGGTACTTTGATCAATCGAAAACTGCGTCAGGCGCAACGCTTCTTCGCTGGCCTCGCGCAGGGCAATGTCTTCGCGGGCCGCCAGTAAACGCTGCTCAAGGGTATGTTGCTGACGGCGCTGCCACAGCACGATGGCCATGCTGCTGAGGAACAACACGGCCAACAACAGGCAAAGGTTTTTCCAGAACCCCGGCGACTCGGCCAGACGCGGGTACTTGGGTTGCAGCCAGCGCGCGCTCAACTGCTCAAGATCCTTGGCGGGAATGGCATGCAAGGCGCTTTCGACGATGCCGGCCAACTCCGGCCAGTCGCGGCGAGTCGCCACCCGTAGCAACTGTGGCAGGCCAATGTCCCCGACCACCACCAAGTGTGCGAATTCAGGCTCGGACGACAAACGGCTGAACTGGGCTTCATCGACGACTGCGTAGCGGGCCTGCTGAGTCAGCAGCAGTTGCAGCGCCTCACGCTCCATCGGCACGCCCTGCACGTTGAGATTGCCGTAGTTGCTACGCAGATAATCGGCGATGGCGCTGGGCATGCGCACGGCGACCCGCGACTGGCTGTCGAGTTTTTCCAGCTCGACGACACCCGCGCCCTTCTGTTCGCCGACCACCAGTTGCGGCACGCGCATGTAGGGGTCGGTGAATTGCCATAGTCGCAGGCCGGCGGGAGTTTGGGTCAGGCCCGGCGCGAGATCGACCTCACCCTCGCGCACCGCTTCTTCCAGCTGCGCCACATCGGGAAAGTTACGCCACGTCAGCTCGATATTCAGCGCACTGGCCAGCCATTGCATCAATTCGATATTGGCCCCGGACAACCGCTGCAAGCGCCGGTCGTACTGTGCGAAAGGTGCTTGCAGCACCACCCCCACGCGCAGTTCGTTGTGCTCCGCGAGCCACTGGCGCTGCGCGGCGTTCAACGGCGCACCATGCGCAGGCAATACGGGCGCCGCCCATGCCATCAAGGGAAACCAACAGCAGCCGATAACCAACAGGCAGCGAAAACGCATCATCCGAAGTCTCACACACTGACAAATACTGACCAACCTATTAGGCTGCCGGGATTACTTCTGGCCTGGAATATCCGATGCCCCCTGTCTACCGCTTGGCACTGCCAGCATTGTGCCTGTCGCTGATCCTGCCTTGTACCTTTTCAGCCCAGGCCGCCGACCCGGCACCCGCCACCGCGGAAAAATCCGCCGCAGCAAAACCGGTCGAGCGCCAGCCTCTGCCAGAGCGTAGCCAGGAAGAAGCCACAGCCCTTGAACGGACCGTCCCCGCCCAAGAGCAACAGCCATTGCAGGCCGGCAGTGACAGTTTTCTCGCGCTCTGGAAACCGGCGAACACCAGCGATCCCAAGGGCGCGGTGATTATCATCCCCGGTGCGGGTGAAACCGTTGACTGGCCTCAAGCAATCAGTCCATTGCGGCAAAAATTGCCCGATGCCGACTGGGGCAGCCTGAGTCTTACCCTGCCGGACCTGCAAAGCAATGCCCCGCACGCGCGGGTCGTCGAAGTCGCACCCACACCGGCCAAAACCGCAACCGGCAGCAAAGACGCCAGCACTGCGCCCCCCATCGAACAGGTGGCCGGAGGTGAAGGAGAGGTCGCCGACCGTGCGATCGCAGAGACCAGCGAAGAGCAAGCCAAGGCCGACGCCGAGCGCATCTACGCACGAATCGACGCAGCCATTGCTTTCGCCGAACAACAAAGCGCTCGCAGCATCGTTTTGCTCGGTCACGGTACAGGGGCCTATTGGGCCGCGCGCTACCTGAGCGAAAAACAACCCTCACAAGTCGCGAAATTCGTGATGGTCGCCGCGCAGACACCCGTGTCCGCCAAACCGGGACTGGCCGAACTGACCACCACCTTGAAGCTGGCCACCTTGGACATCTACTACAAGGACAAGGCGCTGGTGCAGAGCGCTGCTCTGGAACGCTTGCAGGCCAGCAAACGCCTGAAGGCTTCGACGTTCAGTCAGCTCGCACTCAAGACCTTGCCCGGCAACAGCGCTGCCGAACAGGAGCAATTGTTCCGGCGAGTGCGCGGTTGGTTGAATCCGCAGAAGGCGGACTAAGCAAAAGCAAAAGCAAAAGCAAAAGATCGCAGGCTGCGATCTTTTGACCTTCCAGGCCGCTATCGAAAATCCCGCCGCTCGCGAATCAACGTATAGGCGCTGTGCAACTCGCGAGTCTTGTCAGTCGCTTCGCGCACCTGGGAAGGCGTCGCCCCGCTGCCGGCAATCTTGTCCGGGTGATGGCGACTGAGCAGACGTCGATACGCACGCTTGATTTGCGACGGTTCACTGGTCGCTGACACGCCGAGTACCCGCAGCGCCTCCTGATAAGCCGCGGCACTGTTAACCAGTATTTTTTTATGTGGCTCGTAATCACTGGCCAGGGCCTGCACCTGCTCCGGCGTCCAGCCCAGCCACTTGCCCCACTGCGCAATCAGCTCACGCTCACTACTTCCGGCACGCCCGTCGGCCCAGACCATCCGCCAACAAGCGCGCAAGACACCTTCAGCGGCATGCGGTTGCGCGCTTAAGCGGCGCAAGTAACCGCGCAGTCGATCATGACCGGACTTGCCACGGTTGAATGCCGCGATCGCGCGCTTTTGCGCCGGCTCGCTCATTTCCAGCGAACGCATTTCCTGACGCGCCTGGTAGATATGACCATCCACCACCCGGCCATCACACTTGGCCAGACGCCCCAGCAATACAAACAACAATTCATCGTTACGCAACATCGGCCGACCACCGAGTCGCTCACGCAAATGCCCAAGGCTTTGCAGCTGCAAGCGCCGGTCCAGCGCCTGCCCTAACAATGCGCCGAGCATGGCCCCCGGAATGCTGGCTATGGCAAAGCCCGCTCCGGCTCCGATCAGAGTCCCTGGCCACAACATGTCAGTAGCTCGCTTCTATCAATTGTTCAACTTCGGCCAGACGTTCGTGAGTGCCGACATCGACCCAGTGTCCGTGTAGTCGCTCGCCGCTCACCTGCCCTCGCGCCATGGCATCGCGCAATAGCGGAGCCAGTTTGAAGGCGCCGTCCGCGCACGCCGCGAAGAGCTTCGGATGCAACACGGCAATGCCACTGTAAGTGAGGGTCTGCGCACTTGGCTGACCATCACGCACCTGGCCATCGATCAGACTGAAATCGCCGCTCGGGTGATGGTCCGGGTTGTCGACCAGCACCAGGTGGGCCAGACCCGCCATCGGTTGACGCAGTGCCGTGAAGTCGTAATCGGTCCAGATATCACCGTTGACCACCACGAACGCATCATCCCCCAAGAGCGGCAAGGCGCGGAATATCCCGCCGCCCGTTTCCAGCGGCTCGCCTTCCGGCGAGTACTGGATGCTCAAGCCATAGCGCGAACCATCGCCCAGGTAATCTTCAATCTGCTGCCCCAGCCAGGCGTGATTGATCACCACCTCGGTGAAACCTGCCGCCGCCAACGCGCGCAGGTGATACTCGATCAGCGGCACCCCGCCAACGCGTACCAACGGTTTGGGAGTGGTCAGGGTCAGTGGGCGCATGCGCTCACCTTTACCTGCCGCCAGAATCATTGCCTTCATGCAGAGACTCCGACCGACTGGCGCAGACTGGCCAGCAACACATCCAACTCCACCAGTTCAGGACGACGAGCGACCACTGCCTCTATATAAGCAAAGAAGCGCGGCACATCGCCGAGGTAGCGCGGTTTGCCGTCGCGGTGGCAGATACGGGCGAAAATGCCGATGACTTTCAGGTGACGCTGCACCCCCATCAAGTCGCTGGCACGCAGGAAGTCTTCGAAATCAGGCTGAACCGGAATGCCGAGAGCGCCTGCTTGCTGCCAGTAGTCCGCCAGCCAACCACGTACACGCTCCTCGGGCCAACTGAGGAAGGCGTCCTTGAACAGGCAGGTCACGTCATAGGTCACCGGCCCGTACACCGCGTCCTGGAAATCCAGCACGCCGGGGTTCGGCTCGCTGAGCATCAGATTGCGCGGCATGTAGTCGCGATGCACCAGCACTTTGGGCTGGGCCAGAGCGCTGTCGATCAACCTGTCGCTGACTTGCTGCCAGAGCATCTGCTGTGCCGAATCGAACTCGATGCCCAACTCGCGTTTCACGTACCACTCGGGAAACAGTTCCAGCTCGCGGCGCAACAGGGCCACGTCATAGCTGGGCAGTGGCGCCACCATCGGCAACTGCTGAAAAGCCAGCAACGCTTGCAGGGCATCCTTGAACAAATTGTCAGCATTTTGGCTGTCGATCACGTCCAGGTAGGTCTTGTTGCCCAGGTCATTGAGCAAAAGAAAACCGCGTTCAAGATCTTCTGCGTAGATTTTCGGTACGTTAATTTCGGATTTCGCCAGCAAAAAGGCGATATCCACGAAGGGTTTACAGTTTTCCTGAGGCGGCGGAGCGTCCATCACGACGAAGCTGCGGCCGGCGCCTTCCCAACGGAAGTAACGGCGGAAACTCGCGTCGCTGCTGGCCGCGGTCAACGTGGCCGGGGGCACGGCACCCCATCCTTGTGCAGCAAACAGCGTTGCCAATTGCTCATCGAGCCAAACTTTCAGGTGTTGCAAGCGTACATCTTGGTCAGGCATTACAAGGGTCTCCGACGGCGCTAGCCGTCAAGCGGGTCATGCTTTATTATCCAGCATCTTTTTCAGACCATCGAGAGGCGTGCGGCCCACACCGCGGGCAGATGGCACGCAGGAAGCCCGGACTAATAAGATGGCATTGAAATCCCCCGCGTTTCGTAAAAAATTTCCGTTGTTGGTAACCGGCAGTTTGCTGGCCCTGCAACCTCTAGCCACTTCGTTCGTGGTCGCCGCGGAACAGTATGACTGCTCAGTCTCTGCTTCGGGTGCCTGGGACTGCGCGCCAAAAGCCAACGCAGCCCAATTACCACCGCGCCCTGTACATGACGGCAGCGCGGTCAGTTCGAACAACGAGTCAGCGGCCGAGAGCAGCACTGCTGGTGGCGAAACCGCCAACAAGCCGGTGCTGGTCACCGAAGCCAAGGGCCGCGGCCTGAAGTCGCGCAGTGCCGACTACAGCCACCTCGACTGGGTCCCGCGCGAGAAGCTCACCGCAGCCCAATTGGCCGAAACAGGTCCTTATTGCTCTGGTTCCTATATCGAACCGATTCGTCCTGGCATGAATGACAAGACGAATAAAAGTGACGCTCCGACCTTTGTTGGTGCCAAAGCCTCCCGCTATCAGCAGGAAGAACAGGTGGCGACCCTCGCCGGTGACGTGGTCATGCGTCAGGGCAGCATGCAAGTCGAGGCCGATGAGGCCAACCTGTATCAAGCCGAAAACCGTGGTGATCTGAACGGTAACGTTCGCGTGCGCGACAACGGCGCGCTGATCGTCGGCGACCACGCTGAAGTGCAACTCGATACCGGCGAAGCCCAGGTCGACAACGCCGAATACGTGATGCACAAATCCCGTGTCCGCGGCAGCGCGCTGTATGCCAAACGTGCGGAAAACGCGATCATCCGCCTCAAGGATGGTACGTACACCACGTGCGAGCCGAACAGCAACGCCTGGCAGCTCAAGGGCAACAACATCACCTTGAACCCGGCGACCGGTTTCGGTACCGGGACCAACGTGACACTGCGGGTCAAGGACATTCCGGTGTTCTACACGCCGTACATCTATTTCCCGATCGATGACCGTCGCCAGTCCGGCTTCCTGCCGCCAAGCTTTGGCACCAGCACCAAGACCGGCTTCATGCTGGTCACACCGTACTACTTCAACCTGGCACCGAACTACGATGCCACGTTGTATCCGCGCTACATGAGCAAGCGCGGTCTGTTGATGGAAGGCGAGTTCCGTTACCTGACCCAGTCCAGCGAAGGTCAATTCGGCGCCGCGTACCTCAACGACGACGACACCGAACGCAGCAAGCAGACCGACTACGAAAAAACCCGCTACCTGCTCAACTGGCAGCACAAAGGCGGGCTGGATTCGCGGGTAATGACCGAGGTCGACTACACCAAAATCAGCGATCCGTATTACTTCCAGGATCTGCAAAGCGATCAGATCGGTGTTCAAAGCCGCGACTACGTGAATCAGCAAGGTGCGGTCACCTACCGTGGCGATACGTTCTCCGCCCGCGTGAATGCACAGGCGTATCAGCTGGCAACGGTTTCCAACATTACGCCGTACAACCGCCTGCCGCAGATCACCTTCAATGGTTTCCTGCCGCAACACCCCGGCGGCCTGGACATGACTTACAACACCGAGCTGGTGCGTTTTGACCGGAACCTGAGAACCGGCAACTTCACTGACGAAAACGGTGTCGAGTCACCTTTCCTGGATACCAACGTTCAAGGTCTGGCACGTGCCACCGGTGATCGTCTGAACCTCGCGCCTGCAATCAGCCTGCCGCTGAACTGGACCTACGGTTTCCTGAAGCCGTCGCTCAAGTATCAGTACACCCAATATGACCTGGACCTCGACGGTACCGGTAAAAGCCAGATCGCCGCACAAAGCGCGGACGCAGATCGCCTGAATGGCACTTACAGCCGCAATCAAAATCGCGGCGTGCCGATCGCCAGCATCGACAGCGGCCTGTACTTCGACCGCAATACCCAATGGTTCGGCAAGAACTATCGCCAAACCCTGGAGCCGCGCCTGTACTATCTCTATGTCCCAGAGAAAGATCAGTCTGACATTCCGATATTCGACACCAGCGAATCTACGTTCAACTATTCCTCGCTGTTTCGCGACAACCGCTTCACCGGTTCCGACCGGGTCGGCGACGAGAACAAACTGTCGCTGGGCGTGACCAACCGCTGGATCGAAGACAACGGCTTCGAACGTCAACGCATCAGCGTCGGCCAGGCCGTGTACTTCAAGGACCGCGAAGTCCAGTTGCCGGGTATCGATGCAAAAACCCGCGCCGATGCGAACTCCAACGTTTCGCCGTACGCCCTGGAATACGAATATCGCTGGAACCGCGATTGGCGCACCACGGCCGACTACAACTGGGACCCGGACACCCGCCACCCTCGCTCGGGCAGCGCGATGTTCCACTACCAGCCGGAAGACAACCCGAACAAGGTCATCAACGCTGGTTATCGCTATCGCAATGACCAGGTTCGATACGACCAGACTACGGGTAAATGGGCAGTGGGTGGTGGTGACTACGGCACCCCAGGCACACCTGGTTTCGTGAAGGATTACTACAAGATCAAACAGCACGACTTCTCGGTCATCTGGCCAGTCGTGCCGCAATGGAATGCCATCAGCCGCTGGCAGTACGACTACAACCGCAACCGTACCCTGGAAGCCTTTGGTGGTTTCGAGTACGACAACTGCTGCTGGAAACTGCGCCTGATCAACCGTTACTGGGTTTCGTATGACGAGTTCAGTCAAGAAGCCCCGCAAAACGAAAAAGGCGACCATGGCGTCTTCCTCCAAATTGTTCTGAAGGGACTCGGTGGTGTCATGGGCACCAAGGTAGAGAGCTTCCTCGACAAAGGCATTCAAGGTTATCGTGAACGTGAAGACCAAGCTTTCTGATTGTCTGCGCCCGCTGATGCTGGGCGCGCTGTTCCTGGGCACCGCGGCTAACGCCGCGGTACAGTCCATCGACAAAGTGGTGGCTATCGTCGACAACGACGTGGTCATGCAGAGCCAGTTGGACCAGCGGGTTCATGAAGTTCAGCAAACCATCGCCAAACGCGGCGGCGGCACACCACCTGCCGGCGTACTGGACCAACAGGTGCTCGAACGCCTGATCGTCGAAAACCTGCAGCTGCAGATCGGCGAGCGCTCCGGCATTCGCATAAGCGATGAAGAGCTGAACCAGGCGATCGGCACCATTGCCCAGCGCAACAACATGACCGTGGACCAGTTCCGCGCCGCCCTGACTCGCGACGGTCTGTCTTATGACGACACCCGCGATCAGGTTCGTCGCGAGATGATCATCAGCCGTGTTCGTCAGCGTCGTGTGGCCGAACGGATTCAGGTGTCCGAGCAGGAAGTGAAAAACTTCCTCGCCTCAGACCTGGGCAAGATGCAGCTCTCTGAAGAACTGCACCTGGCAAACATCCTGATCCCGACCCCGGAAAGCGCCAATTCGCAAGCGATCCAGAACGCTGCGCGCCAGGCCATGGAGATCTATCAGCAACTCAAGCAGGGTGCTGACTTCTCTCAATTGGCCATCGCCAAATCCGCGAGCGACAACGCACTGGAAGGCGGCGACATGGGCTGGCGTAAAGCCGCTCAACTGCCACCACCGTTTGATCGCGAACTGAGCGCCATGGCGGTGGGTGATATCACCCAACCGGCACGTACACCCGGCGGTTTCATCATCCTGAAAGTGCTGGAAAAACGCGGCGGTGGTAATCAGGTACGTGACGAAGTACACGTTCGCCACATTCTGATCAAACCAAGCGAAATCCGCAGCGAAGAAGAAACCAAGCGTCTGGCACAGAAACTCTACGACCGCATTTCAGCGGGCGACGATTTCGCTGAACTGGCGAAAAGCTACTCGGAAGACCCGGGTTCAGCCCTTAACGGCGGCGACCTCAACTGGGTCGACCCGAACGCACTGGTGCCGGAATTCCGCGAAGTAATGGCCAAGACCCAACAAGGTCAGCTGTCCAAGCCGTTCAAGACTCAATATGGCTGGCACGTCCTGGAAGTCCTTGGCCGCCGCGCCACTGACAGCACCTCCCAGGCCCGTGAACAGCAGGCCATGACCGTACTGCGTAACCGCAAATACGACGAAGAGCTGCAGACCTGGTTGCGTCAGATCCGTGACGAAGCCTACGTTGAAATCAAGCTCCCTGGCGTCGACCAGGCGGCGAAGTGAACCCCAAGCGTTTTGCGCTGACACCCGGCGAGCCGGCCGGCATAGGTCCTGACCTGTGCCTGCTACTCGCCTCGCAAGCCCAGCCACACCCCCTGATTGCCATTACCAGCCGCGACCTGCTTCTTGAGCGGGCCGCGCAGCTGGGTGTGGTCGTTGAGTTGCTGCCGGTAACGCCGGACAACTGGCCGGACGTTCCTGCGCCAGCCAATAGCCTGTATGTCTGGGATACACCGCTCAGTGCGCCGGTTACCGCCGGTCAACTGGACAAGGCCAATGCCGCCTTTGTCCTGGAAACCCTGACCCGCGCGGGTCAAGGCTGCCTGGACGGGCACTTTGCCGGGATGATCACCGCCCCTGTGCACAAAGGCGTGATCAATGAGTCGGGCATTGCCTTCTCCGGACACACCGAGTTTCTCGCAGACCTGACCCACACCCCGCAAGTGGTGATGATGCTCGCCACACACGGCTTGCGGGTTGCGCTGGTCACCACGCACCTGCCGCTGCGGGAGATTGCCGATGCAATCACCCCCGAGCGCCTGGAGCGGGTCACGCGGATTCTGCATACCGACCTGCAACAAAAATTCGGCATCGCCCAGCCACGCATCCTCGTCTGCGGACTCAACCCGCATGCCGGCGAAGGCGGACACCTGGGCCACGAAGAAATCGACATCATTGAACCAACCCTGGAGCGTCTGCGCGCTGAAGGCATGGACCTGCGTGGTCCCCTGCCCGCCGACACTCTGTTTACCCCCAAATATCTGGAGCACTGCGACGCGGTGCTGGCGATGTACCACGACCAGGGCCTGCCCGTATTGAAGTACAAAGGCTTCGGCGCGGCAGTCAACGTGACCCTCGGCTTGCCGATCATCCGCACCTCAGTCGACCACGGCACCGCCCTGGACCTCGCTGGCAGCGGAAAAATCGACACCGGCAGCCTGCACGTCGCCCTGGAAACCGCCTACCAGATGGCCGAGACCCGTTTATGACCGAGCATTACCAACACAAGGCGCGCAAACGCTTTGGCCAGAACTTTCTGCACGATGCTGGCGTTATCGACCGCATCCTGCGCGCCATCCGCGCCAAGCCCGAAGACCGCCTGCTGGAAATCGGCCCGGGCCAGGGTGCACTGACTCAAGGCCTGCTCAATAGCGGCGCGCAACTGGACGTGGTGGAGCTGGACAAGGACCTGATCCCGATCCTCAACCAGCAGTTCGCCGGCAAAAGCAATTTCAACCTGCATCAGGGCGATGCACTGAAGTTCGACTTCAACAGCCTGAATGCCGCACCCAACAGCCTGCGCGTGGTCGGCAACCTGCCGTACAACATCTCCACGCCACTGATTTTCCACCTGCTGAACAACGCAAGCATCATCCGCGACATGCACTTCATGCTGCAAAAGGAAGTGGTCGAGCGTCTGGCGGCAGGTCCTGGCGGTGGCGATTGGGGCCGTCTGTCGATCATGGTTCAGTACCACTGCCGGGTCGAACACCTGTTCAACGTCGGCCCGGGTGCGTTCAACCCGCCACCGAAAGTCGATTCGGCCATCGTGCGCCTGGTGCCGCACGCCGTGCTGCCGCACCCGGCCAAGGATCACAAACTGCTGGAGCGCGTCGTTCGCGAAGCCTTCAACCAGCGCCGCAAGACCCTGCGCAACACCCTCAAATTGCTGCTGAGCAATACCGAAATCGAAGCCGCTGGCGTCGACGGCAGCCTTCGCCCTGAACAACTCGACCTGGCCGCTTTTGTTCGTCTGGCTGACAAGCTCAGCGAACAAGTCGCACAAACGCCTGCCGTCGGCTGACAGGCGACGAGCGTTATCGGGTAGGACACCAGCGCCCATGTCTGGTTTACTATCCGATACTTGGCCTAGACTGACTTCAATCAGTTACGCCCCGCGTCCCGCTTTGCTTTTAAGGCCTCTTGCATGTCCGATCCTCGTTATCAGGTCGACGTCAGCGTCGTCACCCGCTATCTGGCAGAACAATCGCAACCCGAGCAAGACCGCTTTGCCTTCGCCTACACCATTACCGTACAGAACAACGGCCTGCTACCGGCCAGGTTGCTCTCGCGGCACTGGGTGATCACCGATGGCGACGGGCATGTCGAAGAGGTTCGCGGTGCCGGCGTGGTGGGTCAGCAACCGCTGATCGGCGTCGGCCAAAGCCACACCTACAGCAGCGGCACGGTGATGACCACCCGCGTTGGCAACATGCAGGGGACTTATCAGATGCTCGCCGAAGACGGTAACCACTTCGACGCGATCATTGCGCCTTTCCGCCTGGCGGTGCCCGGAGCCCTGCACTGATGGCGACGTACGCCGTCGGCGACCTGCAAGGCTGCCTCGAACCCCTGCAATGCCTGCTAAAGCGGGTTGCCTTCGACCCTGCAAAGGATCATTTGTGGCTGGTTGGCGACCTGGTCAACCGGGGGCCGCAATCGCTGGAAACCCTACGCTTCCTCTATAGCATTCGCGAATCGCTGGTGTGCGTCCTGGGCAACCATGACCTGCACCTGCTGGCCGCCGGCTACAACATCGAGCGCCTGAGGAAAGCCGACACCCTGCGTGAGATCCTCGACGCGCCGGATCGCATAGAACTGCTTGAGTGGCTGCGTCAGCAAAAGCTCATGCACTACGACGAACAGCGCGACATTGCGCTGGTCCATGCCGGCATACCGCCGCAGTGGTCCCTGCGCAAAGCCTTGAAGTACGCCGCGGAAGTCGAAGAAGCATTGCATGACGACAACCGCATCGCGCCCTACCTCGATGGCATGTACGGCAACGAGCCGGTGAAATGGGACAGCAATCTCAAAGGCGTGACCCGCCTGCGGGTAATCACCAACTACTTCACCCGCATGCGTTTCTGCACCCGCGACGGCAAGCTTGATCTCAAGAGCAAGGAAGGTCTCGGCACCGCGCAACCGGGCTACGCGCCATGGTTTGCACACTCGGAACGCAAGACCCGTGGCCAGAAAATCATTTTCGGCCACTGGGCAGCCCTTGAAGGTCAATGTAACGAGCCTGGCCTCTTCGCCCTCGACACCGGTTGCGTCTGGGGTGGCTCGATGACCTTGATGAACGTCGACACCGGCGAACGCCTGCGTTGCGAATGCGATGCACAGGGCCACACCCGGCCGCACGTCACCCCAACCACCCCCGATCTATTGTCGGCCAGCGCCAAGCGCTAGGCTGCGCATTCAGCCAGACTACAGGAGCCCGCCATGAGCGAATTCAAACGCATCCCCCCAGAACAGGCCCAGGCCCTGCGCGAACAAGGCGCCGTGGTGGTCGACGTCCGCGATCCACAGACGTTTGCCTTGAACCACATCAGCGGTTCGAAGCACCTGGACAACCACTCCATCTCCGACTTCATCCGCGCTGCCGACCTCGACGCACCGACCGTGGTGGTCTGCTATCACGGTAATTCCAGCCAGAGCGCAGCGGCTTACCTGATCAGCCAGGGCTTTTCCGACGTCTACAGCATGGACGGTGGTTTTGAGCTGTGGCGTACGATTTATCCTTCGGAAATCGCGCAAGGCACTTCCGAATAATTTTTTTCACCCGCTCAAGCCCACGCCCGCCGTGGGCTGACGAACGGTCAGTCATAACAAATTACGCATTGCCCCTTTACCTCCCGGATTCCGAACTATCCTTAGCCTCAGGCCATCCAAAACAGGGGAGAGCCGGTACACCGGCGCGCGGATCATCGGGAGTAGCTTTCAGGGTTGATAGCTTTGAAGGTGTTCTGGGGGGTAAAGGCAGCTGCACTTTCAGTTGCTTGCCAGCATCGACTGACTGATCCGACGTCGGCTCCACGTATCGAGCGAGGTGACGTCATGAGTATCTTTAGCCACTTCCAACAACGCTTCGAGTCCACACGCCAGGAAGAGCTCTCTCTGCAGGAGTATCTCGAACTGTGCAAAAAGGACCGAAGCGCCTATGCGTCCTCCGCCGAGCGTCTACTGCTGGCAATCGGCGAGCCCGAACTGCTGGACACCTCGACCAATTCGAGACTGTCGCGCATCTTTTCCAACAAGGTGATCCGTCGGTATCCGGCCTTTGAAGACTTCCACGGGATGGAAGAATGCATCGACCAGATCGTCTCCTACTTCCGCCATGCGGCTCAGGGCCTGGAAGAGAAGAAACAGATCCTCTACCTGCTCGGCCCCGTCGGTGGCGGTAAATCGTCCCTGGCCGAGAAGCTCAAACAGCTGATCGAAAAAGTGCCCTTCTACGCCATCAAGGGCTCTCCGGTGTTCGAGTCTCCGCTGGGGCTGTTCAACGCCACGGAAGATGGCGCGATCCTCGAAGAGGATTTCGGCATTCCGCGGCGCTACCTGAACACCATCATGTCGCCTTGGGCAACCAAGCGTCTGGCCGAATTCGGCGGTGATATCAGCCAGTTCCGGGTGGTCAAACTCTACCCGTCGATCCTCAACCAGATCGCCGTGGCCAAGACCGAACCGGGTGACGAAAACAACCAGGACATTTCGGCGCTGGTGGGCAAGGTCGATATCCGCAAACTGGAAGAATTCCCGCAGAACGACGCCGATGCCTACAGCTACTCGGGTGCCCTCTGCCGCTCCAACCAGGGGCTGATGGAATTCGTCGAAATGTTCAAGGCACCGATCAAGGTGCTGCACCCATTGCTGACCGCCACCCAGGAAGGCAACTACAACAGTACCGAAGGCCTGGGCGCGATTCCGTTCACCGGGATCCTGCTGGCGCACTCCAACGAGTCGGAGTGGCACACCTTCCGCAACAACAAGAACAACGAAGCGTTCATCGACCGGATCTACATCGTCAAAGTGCCGTACTGCCTGCGGGTCAGCGACGAAGTGAAGATCTACGACAAGCTGCTGTTCAACAGCTCCCTGGCCAAGGCTCACTGCGCACCCGACACCCTGAAGATGCTCGCTCAGTTCACTGTGCTCTCGCGCCTCAAAGAGCCGGAAAACTCGAACATCTACTCGAAAATGCGCGTGTATGACGGCGAAAACCTCAAGGACACCGATCCGAAGGCCAAATCGATCCAGGAATACCGCGACACCGCAGGCGTCGACGAAGGCATGAACGGTCTTTCGACCCGGTTTGCCTTCAAGATCCTGTCGAAAGTCTTCAACTTCGACCCGCACGAGATCGCCGCCAACCCGGTGCACCTGCTGTACGTGCTGGAACAACAGATCGAGCAGGAACAGTTCCAGGCGGAAACCCGCGAGCGCTATCTGCGCTTCCTGAAAGAGTACCTGGCACCACGCTATATCGAGTTCATCGGCAAGGAGATCCAGACCGCTTACCTGGAGTCTTACAGCGAATACGGGCAAAACATCTTCGACCGCTATGTGCTCTACGCGGACTTCTGGATTCAGGATCAGGAATACCGCGATCCGGAAACCGGCGAGATCCTCAACCGCGTAGCCCTCAACGAAGAGCTGGAGAAAATCGAAAAACCGGCGGGCATCAGCAATCCGAAGGATTTCCGCAACGAAATCGTCAACTTTGTTCTGCGTGCCCGGGCCAACAACAATGGCAAGAATCCAACCTGGCTCAGCTACGAGAAGCTGCGGGTGGTCATCGAGAAGAAAATGTTCTCGAATACCGAGGATCTGCTGCCGGTCATCAGCTTCAACGCCAAGGCCAGCAAAGAGGACCAACAGAAACACAACGACTTCGTTACTCGGATGGTCGAGCGCGGCTACACCGACAAACAGGTACGACTGCTCTCCGAGTGGTACCTGCGGGTCAGGAAATCGCAGTAACCTGCTGCCGGACCCGTCGATGTAAAAACGTAGCGAGCGAAGGAAAGACAAGGCAAAAACAGGCGAGGACGCGGAGTCTACGGGTTGTAAATGAGCATTCCGAGCCTGTTTTTAACGCAGTATTTCCGAGCGCAGTAGTTTTTACATCGACGGTAGACCGGTTGTCGTTAGCCCGGAGCCTGTGCCGAGAATTTCTGTTACACAGGTTTCAGGAAGGTGTTTGGAAATCGACAGCGAAGTCCAGGCAACGCGCAGGTGGTACGGGAGGCGCAAAACCGCACCTCCCCTGCCCCGCGCCCATTACAGCCAGACTCGCTCACGATTTCTCAAGACAGCTTCTAAGGAGCAGTCATGAGCTATGTGATCGACCGACGTCTCAATGGCAAGAACAAGAGCACGGTAAACCGTCAGCGGTTTCTGCGGCGTTACCGTGATCACATCAAGAAGGCCGTCGAAGAGGCGGTCAGCCGGCGCTCCATTACCGATATGGAACACGGCGAGCAGATCAGCATTCCCGGCCGGGATATCGACGAGCCGGTGCTTCACCATGGTCGCGGTGGCAAGCAGACCATCGTGCATCCCGGCAACAAGGAGTTCACCAGCGGTGAGCATATTGCTCGTCCGCCGGGAGGTGGTGGCGGCAGAGGTCCTGGCAAGGCCGGCAACTCTGGCGAGGGCATGGACGAGTTTGTCTTCCAGATCACCCAGGAGGAGTTTCTCGAGTTCATGTTCGAGGACCTGGAGCTACCGAACCTGGTCAAACGTAACCTGAGCGGCACCGACACCTTCAAAACCGTGCGCGCCGGTATCAGTAATGAAGGTAACCCTTCGCGGATCAATATCATCCGCACCCTGCGTTCTGCCCATGCGCGGCGAATCGCACTGTCGGGCAGCAGTCGGGAGAAATTGCGGGTAGCGAAAGAGGAACTGGCACGACTTAAACTGGAAGAACCAGACAACTTCGGCGATATTCAGGAAATCGAGGCAGAAATCGAGCGTTTGAGCGCGCGCATCAATCGCGTCCCGTGGCTCGACACCTTCGACCTCAAGTACAACCTGCTGATCAAGCAGCCCAACCCCAGTTCAAAAGCCGTCATGTTCTGCCTGATGGACGTTTCGGGCTCCATGACCCAGGCCACCAAGGACATCGCCAAACGGTTCTTCATCCTGCTGTACCTGTTCCTCAAGCGTAACTACGAGAAAATCGATGTGGTGTTCATCCGTCACCACACCAGTGCGCGGGAAGTCGACGAGGAAGAGTTCTTCTACTCTCGCGAAACCGGCGGCACCATCGTTTCCAGCGCCCTGAAACTAATGCAGGAAATCATGGCCGAGCGTTATCCGAGCAACGACTGGAACATTTACGCCGCGCAGGCTTCCGACGGTGACAACTGGAACGATGACTCGCCGATCTGTCGCGACATCCTGATCAACCAGATCATGCCATTCGTGCAGTACTACACTTATGTGGAGATTACCCCGCGCGAACATCAGGCCCTGTGGTACGAATACGAACGTATCAACGAAGCCTTTTCCGACACGTTTGCCCAGCAACAGCTGGTTTCGGCCGGGGATATCTATCCGGTCTTCCGTGAACTCTTCCAGCGCAGGTTAGTAACATGACCGCCAAAGAGCAGAAGCGCCAACCCATATCCACCGGTTCGGAATGGACGTTCGAGCTGATCCAGGCCTACGACCGAGAAATCAGCCGTATTGCGGCCCGCTACGCGCTGGATACCTACCCTAACCAGATCGAGGTGATTACCGCCGAGCAGATGATGGACGCCTACGCCTCCGTCGGCATGCCGCTGGGTTACCACCACTGGTCCTATGGCAAACACTTCCTCAGCACCGAGAAGTCCTACAGCCGCGGCCAGATGGGGCTGGCCTACGAGATCGTAATCAACTCGGACCCGTGCATTGCCTACCTGATGGAAGAAAACACCATCTGCATGCAGGCATTGGTGGTGGCCCACGCCTGCTACGGCCACAACAGTTTTTTCAAAGGCAACTACCTGTTCCGTACCTGGACCGACGCCAGCTCGATCATCGATTACCTGGTATTCGCCAAGCAGTACATCATGCAATGCGAGGAGCGCCATGGCATCGACGCCGTGGAAGACCTGCTGGACTCCTGCCACGCCCTGATGAACTACGGTGTCGACCGCTACAAACGCCCTTACCCGATTTCCGCGGAAGAAGAGCGGCGCCGGCAAAAGGATCGTGAAGAACACCTGCAAAAGCAGATCAACGACCTGTGGCGCACCATTCCAAAAGGCGCAGACAAGTACAACGAGAAGGACAACGCACGCTTTCCGGCAGAGCCGCAGGAGAACATCCTCTACTTCATCGAAAAGCACGCCCCGCTGCTGGAGCCATGGCAACGGGAAATCGTGCGGATCGTACGCAAGATCGCGCAGTACTTTTATCCACAGCGTCAGACTCAGGTCATGAACGAGGGCTGGGCGACATTCTGGCACTACACCCTGATGAACGACCTGTACGACGAGGGGCTGGTGACCGACGGTTTCATGATGGAGTTCCTGGCTTCCCACACCAGCGTGGTCTTCCAGCCTGGGTTCGATAGCCCTTACTACAACGGCATTAACCCCTACACCCTGGGTTTTTCCATGTATCGCGACATTCGGCGCATGTGCGAAGCGCCCACTGAAGAGGATTACCGCTGGTTCCCGGAAATCGCCGGGACCGACTGGCTGTCGAGCATCAAGTTCGCCATGAGCAGCTTCAAGGACGAAAGCTTCATCCTGCAGTACCTGTCACCCAAAGTGATTCGTGACCTGAAACTCTTCAGCATTCTCGATGACGACCAGAAGGACGACCTGCTGGTGCCAGCCATTCATGACGAGGAAGGTTATCGAACCATTCGTGAAACCCTGGCAGCGCAGTACAACCTGGGTAACCGCGAACCGAACATACAGATCTACAGCATCGACCGCCGTGGCGACCGCTCGCTGACGCTGCGTCATCAGCAACACGATCGCAAACCACTCGGGGACTCCACCGAAGAAGTGCTCAAGCACCTGCACCGCCTCTGGGGCTTCGATATTCACCTGGAAACCCTGCAAGGTGACCAGATCATGAAAACCCATCATGTCCCGCCCAAAGGCGAGCATAGCGAGAGCGAATACGGTCGGCTGGACCTGGCTGTCATTCATCTTTGATGCCTCCCGGACCTCCGGAAGTTCGACGCAAAGGTTATCCTGTCGAGCTAACGGAGGTTTTTTATGCAGATTTATAAAGTCGGCGGCGCGGTCCGTGATCGCCTGCTCGGCAAGCCTGTTACCGACATCGACTGGGTTGTGGTGGGCGCCAGCACCGAAGAAATGCTCGCCAAGGGCTATCGCCCGGTAGGCGCCGATTTTCCGGTGTTCCTTCACCCCAAAAGCGGCGAGGAATACGCGCTTGCCCGCACCGAACGCAAAAGCGGACGTGGCTACGGCGGCTTCACCTTCCACGCCAGCCCCGAAGTCACTCTGGAAGAGGACCTGATTCGTCGCGACCTGACAATCAATGCCATGGCCGAAGACGATCACGGTCAATTGACCGATCCCTATCACGGCCAGCGCGATCTTGAGGCTCGCCTGCTTCGGCATGTTTCCCCCGCGTTCGCCGAAGATCCTCTCAGAGTCCTGCGCGTTGCCCGTTTCGCCGCGCGCTATGCCGGGCTCGGCTTCACGGTAGCCCCAGAGACTCTGGAGCTGATGCGTGAGCTCAGTGAATCAGGCGAGCTTGAGGCGCTGACCGCAGAACGCAGCTGGAAAGAAATATCCCGCGCCCTGATGGAAGATCAGCCACAAGTTTTCATCCAGGTTCTGCGCGACTGCGGCGCCCTGAAAGTCTTGATCCCCGAAATTGACGCACTGTTCGGCGTACCGCAACCCGAAGCCCACCACCCGGAAATCGACAGCGGCGTGCACACCCTGAGCGTTCTCGAACAGGCTGCCCTGCACAAACAACCGCTGACCGTGCGCTGGGCCTGCTTGCTGCACGATCTGGGCAAAGGCCTGACACCCCAGAGCCAGTGGCCCAAACACATCGCTCACGAGCACAAGGGCCTGAAGCTGATCAAAGCGGTCAACGAACGCTTCAAAGCCCCGCGTGACTGCCAGGAGCTGGCGTTGCTGGTAGGCGAATACCACACTCATGGTCATCGCGCACTGGAACTGAAACCGTCGACATTGCTGGAGTTGCTGCAAAGCTTCGACGTTTACCGACGGCCGCAGCGTTTTGAAGCGTTCATTGTTGCCTGCGAAATGGACGCGCGGGGCCGCAAGGGCCTTGAACAGAGAAGTTATCCACAAGCGGATTATTTACGAGGCGCGGCAACCGCCGCACGAACCGTGGCGGTTCAGCCACTGCTTGAGCAAGGATTCAAAGGCCCTGAGCTGGGCGAGGCATTGAAACGCGAACGCCTTAAAGCACTGAAGGCTTACAAGGAACAGCCCCTTCCGTAGAAAAGCCCCCTACAGCATTGCTGTGGGGGTCAACTGCTCACCACGCCACTCGAAAGCCACCGGCGCCAGGACCTGATCGATCTGCGCCTCGCTCCACAGTGTCGCAAAACTTTTACCCACGCCAGGATGCACCCTGTCCGGCGCTATCAACGACAACGGCCACAGTACAAAGGCATTTTTCAGGATTTCCGCTCGCGGCAGGATCAATCCATCGAAATTGCCCACCAGATCGCCATACAGCAGCACATCGATATCCAACGGCAAGCCTTTGCGATCGGGAGCATAACGACCGTTGTCGGCCTCGATAAACTTCAACCGACGGTCCAGTTCCATCAATGGCAGATCGGTAAACGCCGACACGACAAAATTGAAAAACGGCCCGCTCTTGATCCCTACCGGCTGGCTTTCGAACACCGCAGAGCAGTGCATATCCACCAGAAAACCGGCAAGCGCTTCCAGTCCTGCCTGCAAATGAGCTTCGCGCTCGACATTGCTACCGAGCCCAAGAAATACCTGAGTTAGCGACATCCGCGCTCGATCTCCACGCCCACGCCCGTTGCAGCCGGGATAGCCCCCGGCTTGGTCAGCTTGAGGCGCAGCCAGGTAATCCTGAACTCACTCATCAAGACTTCGGCCAGACGCTCGGCAAAGGTTTCAACCAGCTGGTACTGCGCCTGCTCGGCGAACGCCTGAATACGTGCCGTCACGCTGGCGTAGTCGAGCGCCAGGGTCAGGTCATCACCCGCCGCTGCCGGGCGATTATCCCAGGCGAAACTCAGATCAAGACGCAGGCACTGACGGATGCCACGCTCCCAGTCGTAGGCACCGATCACCGTGTCGACTTCCAGCCCCTCGATAAACACTCTGTCCAAGCACTCTTCTCCGCAGCACGACAAGGGCGCAATGCGCCGTTAGAATCAGGGCGTCCTCGCCCGGAATAGTTAGCATGTTTTGGTTACTGGCGATCCTCGCCTACCTGCTTGGCTCTCTGTCCTTTGCCATTTTGCTCAGCCGCCTGACCGGAAGCCCCGATCCGCGAATGAGTGGCTCGGGTAATGCCGGCGCCACCAACATGTTACGCCTGGCCGGCAAAAAACTCGCCGTCCTGACCTTGCTCGGCGACCTCTGCAAAGGCCTGCTGCCCGTGTTGATTGCAGGGCTTGCAGGGCTCTCGGTACAGCAACAGGCCTGGGTCGGCGTCTATGCCGTCATCGGCCATCTGTTTCCACTGTACTTCCGCTTTCGCGGTGGCAAAGGTGTTGCAACGGCCGCTGGCATGCTGCTGGGGCTTTACCCGCCGGCAGCGCTTCTGGCCATCAGCGCCTGGCTACTGACCTTCTACCTCACCCGCACCAGCTCGCTGGCGGCCCTGATCGCCACGCCCCTGACCCTGCCACTGCTGGCCTGGCAGGAACCGGGAGCATTGCTGCCCATGAGCGCACTGACAGCGCTGATCGTCTGGCGTCATCGCGGCAATCTACGCGACCTGCTTGCCGGGCGCGAACGGCATTTTTAAATATTGTTGCCGAGTACGACCCTGGATCATCCGTCTTTACAACGGCGACAACTGCTCCATCGGCCAGCGCGCCTGCACACTGATCGCCAGGCTTTCCTTCTGGCCGGCCTGTAGCCGCTGACACCCGGCAAAAGCGATCATCGCGCCGTTATCAGTGCAGAACTCGGGACGTGCGTAGTAAACGTCGCCCTTCATGTCGCCGAGCATTTTCTCCAGAGAAGCGCGCAATGCCTTGTTGGCGCTGACGCCACCAGCGATCACCAGACGCTTGAGACCCGCCTGCTTAAGGGCACGCTTGCACTTGATGGTCAAAGTCTCCACCACCGCCTGCTGGAAGGCCAGCGAGATGTCGCTGCAGGTTTGCTCGCCGTCGTCCCCAGCGTTGACGCACTGCTGCCACGTGTTCAAGGCAAAGGTTTTCAAGCCACTGAAGCTGAAATCCAGGCCTGGCCGATCACACATCGGACGCGGGAAGACGAAACGTCCGGCAACGCCCTGCGCAGCCAGTCGTGCGATTTCCGGACCACCGGGATAATTGAGACCCATCATCTTCGCGGTCTTGTCGAACGCCTCACCGGCAGCGTCATCAAGCGTCTCGCCCAACAACTCGTATTGGCCGATTCCATCGACCCGAACCAGCTGCGTATGGCCACCGGACACCAACAAAGCGACGAACGGAAATTCGGGTGGTTGCGGCTCCAGCATCGGCGCCAGCAAGTGGCCTTCCATGTGGTGCACACCCAAGGCCGGAATGCCCCAGGCAAATGCCAGCGCCTGAGCGCAGGAAGCCCCCACCAGCAAGGCACCCACCAGGCCAGGACCCGCGGTGTAGGCGATGGCATCGATCTCGGTCGGCACGCAGCCAGCTTCGGCCAACACCTGACGAATCAAGGGCAACATGCGTTTGACGTGGTCACGCGAAGCCAGCTCCGGCACCACGCCACCATAGGCGCGATGCAGGTCGATCTGGCTGAACAGTGCATCGGCCAGCAGGCCTCTTTCACTGTCGTAAAGTGCGACGCCGGTTTCGTCGCAGGAGGTTTCTAATCCCAGTACTAGCATGGGTTTGCGCCTTGTTTAGGCTAAATTCGAAGGCGCGCATAATAGTCGCCACGTGATGCCCCTACCAGCGGTTTTCGATCAGAGGCTTTGCATTCCGAGCGATGAGGGGTTAACATCCGCAACCCTTAAAAACCGACGTCTTCAAGTGCATTTTTGCCGCGAGGATGTTGACCCCGGTAATGAATGAAGGTAGCTCTGGATGCCAGCCGTCAAAGTTAAAGAGAACGAACCCTTCGACGTAGCTCTGCGTCGTTTCAAGCGCTCCTGCGAAAAAGCCGGTGTTCTGGCTGAAGTTCGTAGCCGCGAATTTTACGAGAAGCCGACTTCTGAGCGTAAGCGTAAAGCAGCAGCCGCTGTTAAGCGTCACGCCAAGAAAGTTCAGCGCGAACAGCGCCGCGCCGTTCGTCTGTACTAATACACAGACGTTCGTAGCAAGCTTCTGCCAAGCCCGGCCCTCAGCCGGGCTTATGGCATTTGCGGATATCGCTTGATGCTTCACCGTCAAAGCCGCAGACGCGACCGAGACGAATCTGCTTCACACGTCAGACCTGGCTCTTTTGCCAGCGGTGCACGTCTCTTCTGACGAGCCTTCCAAGGCTACTGACGAGCACACCTTTTACTGATTCCTCTCACGACGATCAGCCCAAGGCACGATTTTGCGTGCCCGCTTATGAGCTATCCGAGGCCTATCATTGGCCATTGGGACTCAGCGCAACACTTTCAAACAGTCGAATACCGATGAGTACTAACGTCAGCGGATTTTCGGCAGATACACTTCCCGACAACGAATACGCAGACGATACCTGGTCGAGCCGCACATCTGCCGCGCCTCAAAACAATGACCAGCATCAGGCCGCCCTTTGGGTGGGTCAAATTTTCAGCGCAGTGATGACGAGAACGCCATGGCCGGGCTAATTCCCCAGAGCTTTATTGACGACCTTCTGAACCGCACCGACATCGTCGATGTGGTCAGCTCGCGCCTGCAAATGAAAAAAGCCGGCAAGAACTACACCGCCTGCTGCCCGTTTCACAAAGAAAAAACCCCTTCCTTCAGCGTCAGCCCGGACAAACAGTTTTATTACTGCTTTGGCTGCGGCGCTGGCGGCAACGCCCTCGGCTTCATCATGGACCACGACAACCTGGACTTCCCCCAGGCCGTCGAAGAACTGGCCAAAGCCGCTGGCATGGAAATCCCCCGCGAGGAAAGCGGTCGCCCGCATAAACCGCGACAACCGACCGACTCGCCGCTTTACCCGCTGCTGACCGCCGCCGCAGACTTTTACCGCCAGGCGCTGAAAAGCCATCCTGCGCGCAAAGCGGCTGTCGACTACTTGAAGGGTCGCGGCCTGACCGGCGAGATCGCCCGCGATTTCGGCCTCGGCTTCGCACCACCAGGCTGGGACAACCTGTTCAAGCACCTGAGCAGCGACACCCTGCAACAAAAAGCCATGATCGATGCCGGCCTGCTGATCGAGAACGCCGAAACCGGCAAACGCTACGATCGCTTTCGCGACCGCGTGATGTTCCCGATTCGCGACAGCCGCGGGCGCATTATCGCGTTTGGCGGCCGGGTACTGGGCGACGACAAACCGAAATACCTGAACTCACCGGAAACCCCGGTATTCCATAAAGGCCAGGAACTCTACGGCCTGTATGAAGCACGCAAGAACAACCGCAATCTTGACGAGATCATCGTCGTCGAAGGCTACATGGACGTCATCGCCCTGGCCCAGCAAGGCCTGCGCAATGCCGTTGCCACGCTCGGCACCGCCACCAGCGAAGAACACTTGAAGCGGCTGTTTCGCGTGGTGCCCAACGTGCTGTTCTGCTTCGACGGCGACCAGGCTGGCCGCAACGCCGCGTGGCGCGCCCTGGAGTCAACGCTTTCGAGCCTGCAGGACGGACGGCGTGCGCGCTTCCTGTTCCTGCCCGAAGGCGAAGACCCGGACACGCTGATCCGCTCTGAAGGCACCGACGCCTTCCGCGCACGCATCCACCAGCATGCGCAACCGCTGGCCGATTATTTTTTCCAACAACTGACCGAAGAAGCCGATCCGCGCTCCCTCGAAGGCAAGGCCCATATGGCCACCCTCGCCGCACCGCTGATCGACAAGGTTCCCGGTGCCAACCTGAAAGCGTTGATGCGCCAGCGCCTGCTGGAAATCACCGGATTGAGCGGCGAAGCCGTCAGCCAACTAGTGCACAGCGCACCGCAGGATGCACCGCCGACCTACGACCCGAGCATCGATTACGACTCCATGCCGGACTACGGCGACTACCACCAACCCCAAGAGGTCTATGCACCTCAACAGGAGTGGACACAGAAAAAACCCGGCGCTGGCGGCAAGAAATGGGAGAAGAAACCGTGGAGCAAGAACGGCAAACGTGGTGATCGCGATGAACCGCATGCCCCACGCACACCGCTTGCGGTAGAAGCCCCGACACTTATCGCCCTACGCACGCTCATCCACTACCCGCAACTGGCGGGCAAGGTTGAGAGCGCTGATCACTTTGCCAACGAGAGCAATACCTACGCGCAGGTGCTAATCGCCCTGATCGAGGCCGTACAGAAAAATCCTAAGCTAAACTCTATTCAGTTAATGGCGCGTTGGCACGGAACGGAGCAGGGACGTCTTTTGAAAGCTCTCGCAGAAAAGGAGTGGTTAATTGACGGCGATAACCTTGAACAACAGTTTTTAGACACCATTACTAGGTTATCCGCGGGTCAGCACACGCAGACCCTCGATGAACTGATCAAAAAAGCCCGGCAGCCAGGATTGACTGCCGAAGAGCAGATTCAGATAGCAAAGCAGATGCGCGACCTCTTAAAACAGAATGTTTCCGCATCAAACCCGACCTCAAGTGGCGCGTGAGGTCATAGCTAAGGTATAATCCTCGGCTTGTTTTTTGCCCGCCAAGACCTTCAGTGGATAGGGTGTTATGTCCGGAAAAGCGCAACAGCAGTCTCGTATCAAAGAGTTGATCACCCTTGGTCGTGAGCAGAAGTATCTGACTTACGCAGAGGTCAACGACCACCTGCCGGAGGATATTTCAGATCCGGAACAGGTGGAAGACATCATCCGCATGATTAATGACATGGGGATCCCGGTACACGAGAGTGCTCCGGATGCGGACGCCCTTATGCTGGCCGACGCCGATACCGACGAGGCTGCCGCGGAAGAAGCGGCTGCAGCGTTGGCAGCGGTTGAGACCGACATTGGTCGCACTACCGACCCTGTGCGCATGTACATGCGTGAAATGGGTACCGTAGAGCTCCTCACACGTGAAGGCGAAATTGAAATCGCCAAACGTATTGAAGAGGGCATCCGTGAAGTGATGGGCGCAATTGCGCACTTCCCTGGCACGGTTGACCACATTCTCTCCGAGTACACTCGCGTCACCACCGAAGGTGGCCGCCTGTCCGACGTCCTGAGCGGTTATATCGACCCGGACGACGGCATTGCGCCGCCTGCTGCAGAAGTACCGCCGCCTGTCGACCCGAAAGCCGTGAAAGCGGACGACGATACCGAAGACGACGACGCTGAAGCCAGTGATGACGAAGAAGAAGCCGAAAGCGGTCCGGATCCGGTCATCGCGGCACAGCGTTTTGGCGCTGTGGCCGATCAGATGGAAATCACCCGCAAGGCGCTGAAAAAGCACGGTCGCGAAAACAAGCAGGCGATTGCCGAGATGTTGGCGCTGGCTGGGCTGTTCATGCCGATCAAACTGGTTCCGAAGCAATTCGAAGGCCTGGTCGAGCGTGTACGTAGCGCCCTGGATCGTCTGCGTCAGCAAGAGCGCGCGATCATGCAGCTCTGCGTTCGTGATGCACGCATGCCGCGTGCCGACTTCCTGCGCCAGTTCCCGGGCAACGAAGTTGACGAAAGCTGGACCGAAGCCCTGGCCAAAGGCAAAAGCAAATACGCTGAAGCCATTGGTCGCCTGCAGGCCGACATCGTTCGTTGCCAGCAGAAGCTGACCGCACTTGAAGCCGAAACCGGCTTGAAGATTGCCGAGATCAAGGACATCAACCGTCGCATGTCGATCGGTGAGGCCAAGGCCCGCCGTGCGAAGAAAGAGATGGTCGAAGCGAACTTGCGTCTGGTGATCTCCATCGCCAAGAAGTACACCAACCGTGGCCTGCAATTCCTCGATCTGATCCAGGAAGGCAACATCGGTTTGATGAAAGCGGTAGACAAGTTCGAATACCGCCGCGGCTACAAATTCTCGACTTATGCCACCTGGTGGATCCGTCAGGCGATCACTCGCTCGATCGCCGACCAGGCCCGCACCATCCGTATTCCGGTGCACATGATCGAGACGATCAACAAGCTCAACCGTATTTCCCGCCAGATGTTGCAGGAAATGGGTCGCGAACCGACCCCGGAAGAGCTGGGCGAACGCATGGAAATGCCTGAGGACAAGATCCGCAAGGTATTGAAGATCGCTAAAGAGCCGATCTCCATGGAAACCCCGATCGGTGATGACGAAGACTCCCATCTGGGTGACTTCATCGAAGACTCGACCATGCAGTCGCCAATCGATGTTGCTACCGTTGAGAGCCTTAAAGAAGCGACTCGCGAAGTTCTCTCCGGCCTCACTGCCCGTGAAGCCAAGGTTCTGCGCATGCGCTTCGGTATCGACATGAATACCGACCACACCCTTGAGGAGGTTGGTAAGCAGTTCGACGTTACCCGTGAGCGGATTCGTCAGATCGAAGCCAAGGCGCTGCGCAAGCTGCGCCACCCGACGAGAAGCGAGCATTTGCGCTCCTTCCTCGACGAGTGATCACAAAACCCCCGGCCCTGCCGGGGGTTTTGCTTTCTGTAGATTAAATCCCCCTCGCTTCGCCCCCTTCGCATAGCCCGTCTACACTCGAAACATTCCCTCGAGCCATAACGAGACCGTTATGCCCAGACTACCGGCCATGCTTTTGCTATTGCTGATGACCTGGACCGCAACGGCTGGCGCGCTGACTCTGACCGACGAAGAACGTGGCTGGCTTGCGGCTCACCCGGAACTGCGTCTGGGTGTCGACGCCTCTTGGCCACCATTCGAGTTTCGTGATGAACAAGGCCGCTATCAGGGCCTCGCGGCTGACTACATCAACATCGTGCGTGATCGTCTGGCAATCAAGGTCACGCCCATTGAGCCTGTCAGCTGGACCGAAGTCCTGGCGCAGGCCAAACAGGGCAAACTGGACCTCTTGCCCGGCGTCATGTCGACGCCCGAACGGCAAAGTTACCTCGCGTTCACGCGGCCTTACCTGGACTTTCCGATCGTCATCCTGGCCCATGTGAGGGGCGCACAACCGCACAAGCTGGAAGATCTTTACGGTCTGAAAGTCGCCGTCGTGGAAAACTACGCCCCCCATGAACTGCTGCGCACGCACCATCCCGACCTCAATCTGGTCCCCATGCCCAATGTCGCCTCAACCTTGCAGGCTCTGGCCACCGACGAGGTGGACGCGGTAGTCGGTGATCTCGCCTCAAGCGTCTGGAGCCTTCGCCAGCTCAAGCTTGACGGGCTCTACGTCAGTGGCGAAACACCCTATCGCTACCAACTGGCGATGGGCGTACCGCGAGACGACAAAATGCTGGTCGGCATTCTGGATAAAGTGCTGGCGGACATGAGCCCGGGCGAAATAAGCGCCATCCAGGAACATTGGGTCGGAAACGTCCTCGACCACCGCACCTTCTGGTCCGACCTACTGATATACGGCCTGCCGGGCGTACTGCTGCTGGTCACCGTGCTGGCCGTGGTGATCCGCATCAATCGCCGCTTGAGTTCGGAAATCTCTCGCCGGGTCGCGCTGGAACAGGAACTGCGCACCAGCGAATACCATTACCGCGGGTTGGTGGAGAGCCTTTCGGCGATAGCCTGGGAAGCGCGAATCAGCGACTTTACGTACAGCTACGTCTCACCCCATGCCGAAGGCCTGCTCGGTTACCCCCTGTCCCATTGGCTGATTCCGGGCTTCTGGCGCAACATCATCCACCCCGCCGACCTCACACGCGCCCAGGCATTTTGCGATCACGAAGTGCTCGCCGGACGCGATCACAGCCTCGACTACCGGGTGATCACTGCCGACGGGCGCTGCCTCTGGGTACGCGACATCGTCAGCCTGATAGAACACGGCCATGAGCCGATAATGCGCGGGCTGATGATCGACATCAGCGAAACCAAAAGAACCGAAGAAGCCTTGCGCCTCTCCGAGCAGAAATTTGCCTCGGTATTCCAGCAATGCCCGGACATTCTGGTCATTGCACGCCTGTCTGACGGTTGCCTGTTGGAGGTCAACGAGGCGTTCGAAGAGCAAATCGGCCTCAGCGCCGAAGACGTGATCGGGCGGACCGCCACCGAGCTGAACATCTGGGGCATCGCTGGCGTCGGCCCCGGCCTCTTGCAACGTTTGCAGGCCGGCAGCATTCGCAACCTGGAGATGCCCTTTCGTCGCAGCAATGGCCAGGTGTTCACCGGCCTGATCTCAGCCGAACCCTTCGAGCTCGACACCACCCCGGCGCTGGTCGTGGTGGTGCGCGACATCAGCCAGCTCAAGGAAACCCAACAACAACTGCAAACCTCTGAAGAGAAATTTGCCAAAGCCTTCCATGCGTCCCCTGACGGCTTGTTGCTGTCACGCGTGAGTGACGGCCTGCTGATCGAGGTCAACGAGGGCTTCAGCCGCATCACCGGCTTCAACAGCGCGATGTCGCTGGACCGCTCGACCTTCGACCTCGGCATCTGGGTCAACCTCAATGAACGCAGGCAGATGCTCGACCTGTTGAAACGCGATGGCTTTGTACGTGACTTCAGTTGCCATATCCGTCGCAACGACGGGCAGATCCGCCTCTGCGAGATGTCCAGCCGGCCGCTGCCGATTGGCGACGACGATTGCATGCTGACCATCGCCCGGGACATTACCGAGCGACATCTGATGCAGGAAAAACTGCAACAGGCCGCCACGGTATTCGAGAGTACTGCAGAGGGCGTGTTGATCACCGACACCCAACAGCACATCAGCGCCGTTAACCGTGCATTTACCGAGATTACCGGTTACAGCGAAACCGAAGCCCTGGGCCACACGCCAAGGCTGCTCGCTTCAGGCCTGCATGACAGCGCTTTCTACGCTGCGATGTGGCATCAACTGACCGCCGAAGGGCATTGGCAGGGCGAAATTTCCAACCGGCGCAAGAATGGCGAGCTGTACCCCAGCTGGCTGACCATCAGCGCTGTGCGCAACAAAGACCGGTTCATCACCCACTTCGTTGCAGTATTTGCCGATATCTCCAGCCTCAAGCACGCCCAGGCCAAACTCGACTATCAGGCCCACCACGACCCGTTGACAGGCCTGCCGAACCGGACGCTGTTCGAAAGCCGGCTGCTGACCGCACTCAACAGCCAGCAAGGAAACGGTAGCCAGGGCGCAGTGTTGTTCCTGGACCTCGATCGCTTCAAGCACATCAACGACAGCCTTGGGCATCCGGTCGGCGACCTGCTGCTCAAAGGCATCGCGGTGCGACTCAAAGAGCAACTTCGGGACATCGATACCGTGGCGCGGCTGGGGGGTGACGAGTTCATCATCCTGCTGCCGGGCCTGCAGCAGGCCAGCGACGCCGACCATATCGCCAACAAGCTGCTGAACTGCTTCACAGCGCCCTTCCAGGCGGGCGAGCACGAGTTCTTCATCAGTGCCAGCATTGGCACCAGTCTCTACCCCAAGGACGGCTGTGACGTCGCTACGCTGGTTAAAAACGCCGATGCGGCGATGTACCGCTCCAAAGCCAAAGGTCGCAACCGGGTTGAAAGCTATACCCGCGACCTGACCGCACAAGCCAGCGAACGCGTGGCACTGGAACATGAACTGCGTCGCGCTATCGAGCGCAATGAGCTGACGCTGTTCTATCAACCCAAAGTCAGCCTCAACCATCCGCGCCTGGTAGGTGCCGAAGCTCTGATTCGCTGGCGTCATCCAGCCTTCGGCGACGTGCCGCCCGAGCACTTCATCCCGCTGGCCGAAGAAAACGGCATGATCCTGCAAATCGGTGACTGGGTGCTGGAACAGGCCTGCCTGCAGATGCATGAGTGGAACAACTGCTATGAAGGTTTCGGCCCGCTGTCAGTCAACCTCGCCGGCGCGCAGCTACGCCAGCCGAACCTGCTGGTCCGCATCGAACAACTGCTCAAGGACAACCGCCTCAAACCAGACTTGCTGCAACTGGAAATCACCGAAAGCTTCATCATGAGCCAGGCCGAAGAAGCGCTTGAAGTCCTGCACCAACTCAAACGCCTGGGCGTGCAACTGGCCATCGACGACTTCGGCACCGGCTATTCCTCGCTGAGCTACCTCAAACGCCTGCCTCTGGACTTCCTGAAGATCGACCAATCGTTTGTCCGCGGCCTGCCGGATGATCCACACGATGTCGCCATCGTCCGTGCAATCATCGCCCTGGGCCGCAGCATGCAATTCACGATCATTGCCGAAGGTGTCGAAACCCAGGCGCAGCAGCAATTCCTGACTGCCGAAGGCTGCGAACAGATCCAGGGCTACATCGTCAGCCTGCCCCTGCCCGCCGACGAATTCGCCGCGGCCTTTCTTCGTATCGCAGTTTCAGACTTTTCGGATAGCACAGCCGAGAAACCGTCGCTATAATCCGCGGCCTACTGAGGGCCTATAGCTCAGTTGGTTAGAGCAGAGGACTCATAATCCTTTGGTCCACGGTTCAAGTCCGTGTGGGCCCACCAAACTCAAAGCCGCGCATTGCGCGGCTTTTGTGTGTCTGGCGAACGTGTAACATGCTCCTCCACCGCAACGTGCCGCCGGAGATGACCTTGCCTGACACCCGCCCTCCCGTCCTCGACGAAATCGACCGCCAGCTGATCGCAGCCTTGCAGATCAATGCCCGTGAAAGTGTGGCCATGCTCGCCCGACAGTTGGGGATTGCGCGCACTACCGTGACGTCACGCCTGGCGCGGCTGGAGAAGGCTCGGGTGATTACCGGTTATGGCGTGCGACTCGGGCAGCGGGTGGTCGATGGCGGTTTGCAGGCGTATGTCGGGATCACCGTACAGCCGCGCTCCGGCAAGGAAGTGCTGCGTCGGCTCAGCGCGATGGCGCAGGTCCAGCAGTTGTGTGCGGTCAGTGGCGAATTCGATTACGTGGCCTGGCTGCGTACTGATTCACCGGAACAGCTCGACCAGTTGCTTGATCAGATTGGCAGCGTCGACGGCGTCGAAAAAACCACCACCTCGATCATCCTCAGCAGCAAAATTGACCGCGGCCAGCCAGTTTGATCGATTCGTTCGTCATATCGCATCAACAACATGCAAAACGACGACACATTGCGTCTTATTAACGTGCTCTACGCTCCCTAGAATGGCGACAGTCTTTTCCTATACTCAGCACCGAGTGCGAGTCGCCAGCAAGGTCAGCCATGAACAAGAACAATCGCCATCCAGCAGACGGTAAAAAACCAGTCACCATTTTCGGCCCGGACTTTCCATTCGCCTTTGACGACTGGATCGAGCACCCGGCCGGTTTAGGTAGTATTCCTGCGCACAACCACGGCGCGGAAGTGGCGATTGTCGGCGCGGGTATCGCAGGGCTGGTGGCCGCTTACGAGTTGATGAAACTGGGCCTCAAGCCGGTCGTCTATGAAGCCTCGAAAATGGGTGGCCGCTTGCGCTCCCAGGCCTTCGAAGGTGCTGAAGGGATCATCGCCGAGTTGGGCGGTATGCGCTTTCCGGTGTCGTCCACGGCGTTCTATCACTATGTCGACAAGCTCGGTCTTGAAACCAAGCCCTTCCCCAACCCGCTGACCCCGGCTTCCGGCAGTACCGTCATCGATCTGGAAGGCCAGACCCATTACGCACAGAAACTCGCTGACCTTCCTGCACTGTTCCAGGAAGTGGCCGACGCCTGGGCCGATGCACTGGAAGACGGCTCGCGCTTTGGCGAAATCCAGCAAGCAATCCGCGATCGCGACGTGCCGCGCCTCAAAGAGCTGTGGAACACCCTCGTTCCGCTGTGGGATGACCGGACCTTCTACGACTTCGTCGCCACCTCCAAAGCCTTCGCCAAGTTGTCGTTCCATCACCGCGAAGTGTTTGGCCAGGTCGGTTTCGGCACCGGCGGCTGGGATTCGGACTTCCCGAACTCGATGCTGGAAATTTTCCGCGTGGTGATGACCAACTGCGACGATCACCAGCACCTGGTGGTCGGCGGCGTGGAACAGGTACCGCTGGGCATCTGGCGCCATGTGCCGGAGTGCTGCGCTCACTGGCCGCAAGGCACCAGCCTGAGCTCGCTGCACAACGGCGCGCCGCGCACCGGGGTCAAACGTATCTCGCGCGCCGCCGATGGCCGTTTCAGCGTGACCGACAACTGGGGTGACACCCGCGAATACGCGGCCGTGCTGACCACCTGCCAGAGCTGGCTGCTGACCACACAGATCGAGTGCGAAGAGTCGCTGTTCTCGCAAAAAATGTGGATGGCCCTGGACCGCACCCGCTACATGCAATCGTCGAAAACCTTTGTGATGGTTGACCGGCCATTCTGGAAAGACAAAGACCCGGAAACCGGTCGCGACCTGATGAGCATGACCCTCACCGATCGCCTGACTCGTGGCACGTACCTTTTCGACAACGGCGACGACAAGCCTGGAGTGATTTGCCTGTCGTATTCGTGGATGAGCGACGCGCTGAAAATGCTCCCGCAACCGATCGAAAAACGCGTGAAGCTGGCGCTGGATGCCCTGAAGAAAATCTATCCAAAAGTCGATATCGCTGCGCGCATCATCGGTGACCCGATTACCGTGTCCTGGGAGGCCGACCCACATTTCCTTGGTGCGTTCAAAGGCGCCCTGCCCGGCCACTATCGCTACAACCAGCGGATGTACGCGCACTTCATGCAGCAAGACATGCCCGAGGAACAGCGTGGGATTTTTATCGCTGGCGACGACGTCTCGTGGACACCGGCGTGGGTCGAAGGCGCGGTACAGACCTCGCTCAACGCGGTGTGGGGCATCATGAATCACTTCGGCGGTGAAACCCACGCCGAAAACCCTGGTCCGGGCGATGTGTTCCATGCAATCGGCCCGATTGCCTTGCCCGAGTAAGCGGAGTCTGAAATGCGTGTAGCTCTCTACCAATGCCCGCCGCTGCCGCTCGACGTTGCCGGCAATCTGCAACGCCTGCAAAAGCTCGCGACGCAGGCCTCGGGCGCCGATCTGCTGGTGTTCCCGGAGATGTTCCTGACCGGCTACAACATCGGTGCCGAGGCGGTTGGGGCATTGGCCGAGGCGCAAGACGGCGCTTCAGCGCAGTACATTGCGCGCATCGCCAAGGCCTGCGGCATCGCCATTGTGTATGGCTACCCGGAGCGCGCCGAGGACGGGCAGATCTACAACGCCGTGCAGTTGATCGACAGCCAGGGCCAGCGCCTTGCCAACTACCGCAAGACACACTTGTTCGGCGAGCTCGATCACTCCATGTTCAGCGCCGGGCCGGATGAGTTTCCACTGGTGGAGCTGAACGGCTGGAAGCTTGGCTTTTTGATCTGCTACGACCTGGAGTTCCCGGAAAACGCTCGACGCCTGGCGCTGGCCGGTGCCGAGCTGATTCTGGTGCCGACGGCGAACATGATTCCCTACGACTTCATCGCCGATGTCACCGTGCGCTCGCGGGCCTTCGAAAACCAGTGTTATGTGGCTTACGCCAACTACTGCGGGCACGAAGGAGAAATCCATTACTGCGGCCAGAGCAGCATCGCCGCGCCGGACGGCAGTCGCATTGCCCAGGCCGGCCTGGATGAAGCATTGATCGTTGGCACGCTGGATCGGCAGTTGATGCTCGATTCTCGCGCCGCCAATCGCTACTTTCTCGATCGCAGGCCAGAGCTCTACGGCGAGCTGAACAAGCGCTGACCCACGGTTTTCGCTAGCATGAGCGCTTCTTCAGTAGCGGAAGTGCTCATGCCTGCGCCGACCCACCTTCACCCTCACGTCGAAACCCTGGCCAACGGCCTGCGGGTTTCGCTTCGTCATGCGCCCGGTTTGAAACGCTGCGCCGCTGCTTTACGGGTTGCCGCCGGCAGCCACGACGCCCCGCTGGCCTGGCCTGGGCTGGCGCATTTTCTTGAACACTTGTTCTTTCTCGGCACCGAACGCTTTCCTGCTGACGATGGGTTGATGGCCTACGTTCAACGTCACGGCGGGCAACTGAACGCGAGTACCCGCGAGCGCACCACCGACTTCTTCTTCGAATTACCGCCTCAGGCTTTCGCCGGTGGGCTTGAGCGTTTGTGCGACATGCTCGCCCGCCCGCGTCTGAATCCGGACGATCAGTTGCGCGAACGAGAGGTGTTGGAAGCGGAATTCATCGCCTGGTCTCAGGATGCCGAGGCGCAGCGACACCTTGCCTTGTTCAACGGGCTCTCGCCAGATCATCCCTTGCGCGGTTTCCACGCCGGCAATCACGACAGCCTGACGGTGCAGCAGCCTGAGTTTCAACAGGCGTTAAACACCTTCTATCAGCACTTCTATCAGACCGGGCAAATGACCTTGAGCCTCGCCGGGCCGCAGTCTGTGGATGAATTGCGCTGCCTGGCGCAGCGCTTGTGCACCGACTTCACCGTCGCAGAGCAACAACCGCAAAACGCCCCACCCACGTTGATGGCAACCGCAAATAGCAGTTATCAACAGACTGACGAACGCCGACTCAACCTGCTATTTGCATTCGAAGCATTGCCTGACGCATCCCGTGAAGCGCTGGATTTTCTCTGCACCTGGCTGAACGCTTCGAAACCGGGAGGCTTGTTCGCCGAATTACGCCATCGCCAATTAATCGACAGCCTGAAGGCGGCGCCGCTGTACCAATTCGCCGGGCAAGCGCTGCTACACATCGAGTTCAACCTGACGGCCAGTGCCGCAACGCAGACCGGGACAATCCGTGAGCTGCTGGGTAATTGGCTGGGTTTCTTCGCCGACCAGGCCGATTGGTCTGAATTGCGCGAAGAATATGCCCTGCTGCAACAGCGAAAACGTCAGGTCAGCAATGCCTTGGCGCTTGCCCGACTGGATAGCCAACAGTTGGCAGCAGAACTGTCGGAGTCTGGCGTTACGTCCCTCAAGGCTATCTTGCGGCAGATGAATCCGACGCCTGTGGATAACCTGACTGTCGCCTGGCAACTGCCGCCGTCCAACCCGCTCCTGCGCGCAGCAGAGGCGCCAGCGCCAGCCGGCTTGATCCGTGGGCAAACCAGCGCTCATCGTGGGTTGCGCACGTTCGCCCAGGATCGCACCCGCGGTCGCCGTGAACGTTCATCCATGCAGTTCAGCCCCGCACTGGCGGATAGCAGCGGCGAAGCGGCGATCTGCCTGCGTTGGCGCCTCGACTCGGCTGCGCCGGCCAACGTCCAGCCGACACTCGCCCGCAACCTGCAAGGCCTGTGCGACGACGCACTTCAGGCGGGCGTCGAACTGTCCCTCAGCGAAACGGGCAACCAATGGCTACTGAAAATGATCGGATGGCATGAGCCAATGCCGGCGATTCTCGAACAGGCGCTGCTGTGTCTGACGAAACCCACCGCCGACGCCTGGCAAAGCAGTGACTCGCCGGCGCCGCTGATTGCGATTCGGCAATTACTTAAGGCGCTACCGGTACATTGCCTGGGACAAGATTCGCGCCCGACATCGCAGCCGGGCGGCGCTGATGACCTACAGCAAATCTGGGCCGGCGCACGCTGGGACGGGCTGGCCGCAGGTCTGCCGGCAACCGTTCAAACGGCAATCACCCGCGCATTGAGCCGAGTGCCTGGCATTCCCGACAGCGAGATGACAGCGCCCAGCTCCATTGCCGGTCAGCACCTCTGGAGCGAAGTGCTTAGCGACGCCAACGAAAATGCGCTGTTGCTGTTTTGCCCGACGCCCATCCAGGCACTGGCAGACGAAGCCGCGTGGCGCCTGCTGGCCCAACTCTGCCAAACGCCTTTCTATCAGCGCCTGCGGGTCGAACTGCAATTGGGCTACGCGGTGTTCAGCGGTGTCCGTCAGATCAACGGTCAAACCGGACTGCTGTTCGGCGTGCAATCGCCGAACGCATCGGTGAAAGAGATCCTCGAACACATCGAAGTCTTCCTGAAGCAACTGCCCGAACTCATCTCGACGCTCGATGATGCGTCCTTGATCAATCAGCAACAGGTCCTGGCCGAACAACTCGACGGCCATGCCATGCCGCTTGCCCAGGCCTTTGAACTGCTGTGGCAGGGTAAACTGGGCGGCCATTCGTCGGATTACCTGCTTCAGTTGCAACAGGCTGTGTTGCTACTGGACCGCACCGCTTTGCTCGACGCGGCAAGGCGGTTGATTCACGCAGAAGGTGGCCGCAGATGCCTGGCCAGCAGTGCCTGCCCGGATGGCACCTGGCAACCGACAGCCCGATCATTACCGGGGCTGTAATGGGCTTTCTTCGAGAGATGTCTCCAATTAGCGGAAACGTTTCAGTAAGATAGCCCGGCAAGCATCTGCACATCTCCCGCGGGAGGTGGACTATATGTATAGAGTGAATTTTTCTCACCCGCCTGAAGGAACGTTTTTATGACCTGGTCCAAACCTGCTTACACCGACCTGCGTATCGGCTTTGAAGTCACCATGTACTTCGCCAGCCGTTGATTCTGCCTTTGGGTAGAACCTGCAGTGCAACGCCTCGGTCCGTCCGGGGCGTTTTTATTTTTAGTGTTGAAGTGATGGAGCAGCCATGTTTGTCCAGATTCTAGGTTCCGCCGCCGGCGGTGGTTTTCCGCAGTGGAACTGCAACTGTGTGAACTGCGCAGGTTTTCGCGACGGCAGCCTGCGGGCCGAGGCACGGACCCAGTCGTCTATCGCGATTTCCGATGACGGGGTGAACTGGGTGCTGTGCAACGCCTCGCCGGACATCCGCGCGCAGCTCCAGAACTTCGCCCCAATGCAACCGGGCCGCGCCCTGCGTGACACCGGCATCAGCGCGATCATCCTGATGGACAGCCAGATCGACCACACCACCGGCTTGCTGAGCCTGCGCGAAGGTTGCCCCCATCAGGTCTGGTGCACCGACATGGTTCATGAAGACCTGAGCACCGGTTTCCCGCTGTTCACCATGCTCACCCACTGGAACGGCGGGTTGAACTGGAACCGCATCGAACTCGACCAGAGCTTCAGCGTCCCGGCCTGCCCGAACCTGCGCTTTACCCCATTGCCACTGCGTAGCGCCGCACCACCCTACTCGCCACACCGCTTCGACCCACACCCGGGCGACAACATCGGGTTGATCGTCGAAGACCTGCAAACGGGCGGCAAGTTGTTCTACGCGCCGGGGTTGGGCAAGGTCGATGCGCCGCTACTGGAGATCATGGCGGGCAGCGATTGCCTGCTGGTGGACGGCACGCTGTGGAATGACGATGAAATGCAGCGCCGTGGCGTCGGCACCCGCACCGGTCGGGAGATGGGCCATCTGGCACAGAACGGCCCCGGCGGCATGCTCGAAGTGCTGGAACAACTGCCCAGGCAACGCAAAGTGCTTATCCACATCAACAACACCAATCCGATCCTCGATGAGGACTCGGCCGAACGTGCCGAGTTGGTTCGGCGCAACGTTGAAGTGGCTTACGACGGCATGAGTATTTTGCTGTAGCAGATGCCCTCATCGCGAGCAAGCTCGCGATGAGGCCAGAGCAAACACCCCAGAATCCACCGGTTATTCCCCGGAGAACCGACATGACTGACACACCACTGTCCCCCGCCGAGTTCGAACAGGCTCTTCGGGCCAAGGGCGCCTACTACCACATCTACCACCCGTATCACGTGGCGATGTACGAAGGCCGGGCGACCCGCGAGCAGATCCAGGGCTGGGTCGCTAACCGCTTCTACTATCAGGTGAACATCCCGCTCAAGGACGCCGCGATTCTGGCCAACTGCCCGGATCGGGAAGTGCGCCGCGAGTGGATTCAGCGCCTGCTTGACCACGACGGTGCACCCGGTGAAGACGGCGGTATCGAAGCCTGGTTGCGCCTCGGCCAAGCTGTCGGCCTGGACCCGGATCAACTGCGTTCCCAGGAACTGGTGCTGCCCGGCGTGCGCTTCGCCGTGGACGCCTACGTCAACTTCGCCCGTCGGGCCAGTTGGCAGGAAGCCGCCAGCAGCTCGCTGACCGAACTGTTCGCCCCGCAAATCCACCAGTCGCGCCTCGACAGCTGGCCGCAGCACTACCAGTGGATCGATCCGGCCGGTTACGAGTATTTCCGCACCCGGCTGGGCCAGGCGCGGCGCGATGTCGAGCACGGTCTGGCGATCACCTTGCAGCACTACACCACGTATGAAGGCCAGCAGCGCATGCTGGAAATTCTCCAGTTCAAACTGGACATCCTTTGGAGCATGCTCGATGCCATGAGCATGGCCTATGAACTGAACCGCCCGCCTTATCACAGCGTGACCGAGCAACGGGTCTGGCATAAAGGGATCGCCTTATGAGTTTCGACCGCAGCAAGACCCCGAGCTGGCGTCCCGGCTACCGCTTTCAATACGAACCAGCGCAAAAAGGCCATGTGCTGCTGTACCCGGAAGGCATGATCAAACTCAACGAAAGCGCCGCGCTGATTGGTGGCCTGATCGACGGCGAGCGTGACGTCGCGGCGATCATTACCGAACTGGACGCGAAGTTTCCCGGCGTGCCCGAGCTCGGTGACGACATCGAGCAATTCATGGAGGTCGCCCGTGCTCAGCACTGGATCGAACTCGGCTGATTCAATGGTTATGCCGCCCAAACCCGAGATCGGCCTGCCGCTGTGGCTGCTCGCCGAGCTGACCTACCGCTGCCCGCTGCAATGCCCTTACTGCTCAAACCCGCTGGACTTCGCCGAACAAGGCAAAGAGCTCAGCACCGAGCAGTGGCTCAAGGTGTTTCGCGAGGCACGGGAGATGGGCGCGGCGCAGCTGGGCTTCTCCGGCGGCGAGCCGCTGGTGCGCCAGGATCTCGCAG
Organism: Pseudomonas sp. GW822-FHT02D10; assembly: GCF_058802345.1. NCBI lineage: Bacteria > Pseudomonadati > Pseudomonadota > Gammaproteobacteria > Pseudomonadales > Pseudomonadaceae > Pseudomonas > Pseudomonas sp. GW822-FHT02D10. Next base: position 106,583 of record NZ_JBXAOB010000011.1, on the reverse strand, counting down.
AGCTGATCGCCGAGGCGCGCAAATTGGGCTTCTACACCAACCTGATCACCTCGGGCATTGGCCTCACCGAGCAGAAAATCAGCGACTTCAAGAAAGCCGGACTCGATCACATCCAGATCAGCTTCCAGGCCAGCGATGAACAGGTGAATAACCTGCTGGCCGGTTCGAAAAAAGCCTTCGCCCAGAAGCTGGAGATGGCCCGCGCGGTGAAAGCCCACGGCTACCCGATGGTGCTGAACTTCGTCACCCATCGGCACAACATCGACAAGATCGACCGCATCATCGAGCTGTGCATCGCCCTGGAAGCCGACTTCGTCGAACTCGCCACCTGCCAGTTCTACGGCTGGGCCCAGCTCAACCGCGTCGGCCTGCTGCCGACGAAGGAACAACTGGTGCGCGCCGAGCGCATCACCAACGAATACCGCGCCAGGCTCGAAGCCGAAGGGCATCCGTGCAAGCTGATCTTCGTCACCCCGGACTACTACGAAGAACGCCCCAAAGCCTGCATGAATGGCTGGGGCAGCATCTTCCTGACCGTGACCCCGGACGGCACCGCCCTGCCGTGCCATGGTGCACGACAGCTGCCGGTGCAATTTCCGAACGTGCGTGATCACAGCATGCAGCACATCTGGTACGACTCGTTCGGCTTCAACCGCTTTCGCGGTTACGACTGGATGCCCGAGCCGTGCCGCTCCTGCGACGAGAAAGAAAAGGACTTCGGCGGCTGCCGTTGCCAGGCGTTCATGCTCACCGGTGACGCGAGCAACGCCGACCCGGTGTGCAGCAAGTCGGAACATCACGGCGTGATTCTCAAGGCCCGCGAAGAAGCCGAGCACGCCACCCAAACCATCGAACAGTTGGCCTTTCGCAATGAACGAAACTCACGCCTCATCGTTAAAAGCTGAGCCCTTGAGCGCCCTCAAGGCCGTAGCGGCCGGCGTCGATTTCGCTGACTTGCGCGTCGGCGCTCATGGCTTGTTCTGGAATGAATACCGCCCCGAAGATGCCGCCTGCCGAATCTGGCACTGGCGCGACAACACCGCCCATTGCCTGACTCCGCCGGGGTTCAGTGCGCGCAGTCGGGTCTATGAATATGGTGGCGGGGCGTTTTGCTTGAGCGATGACGGCGTGGTCTTCGTCAACGAGGCGGATCAGCAGCTGTATCGGCAATCGTTGGCAGGCGAAATGCCTCAGGCGCTGACCTCGGGTGAATGCCGTTACGGCGATCTGCAATTTGCCGATGGACAGGTTCTCGCCGTCGAAGAACAAGGCAATCAGCATCGTCTGGTTGCCATTGATCTGGCAGACGGTAAACGTCACCTGTTGGTTGAAGGCGCGGACTTTTACTCGGCGCCGACCTTGAGTCCAGAGGGAGGGCGGTTAGCCTGGATCGAATGGAGCCGGCCGCACCAACCCTGGACCGCGACACGTTTGATGGTCGCCAAGCGCGACGCCAGTGGCAGTTTCGGCCAGCCGCGTTGTTTGGCCGGGGACACCTCTGAAGAATCCTTGCAACAACCCCGCTTCGATGCAGTCGGTCGCCTGTATTGCCTGACCGATCGTGCCGGTTTCTGGCAGCCATGGGGCGAAACCGAATCAGGCTTGCAGCCATTACCCAGCAGCGATGCCGATCATGCGCCGGCGCCGTGGCAGCTGGGTGGTTGCACCTGGTTGCCGCTTGGCGAAAAGCGTTATTGGGCGAGTTGGACCGTGGATGGCTTTGGCCGCCTCGGCTTGTGCTCTGACGATTCCATTCAGGATTTCACCGGCGACTACAGTCGCTTCCGCAATCTGGCGCTGGATCAGCAATTTGTTTACTGCATCGCGGCTTCGCCGGTCAGCCCTTCTGCGGTGATTGCCATCGACCGCAACAGCCATCAAGTCCGGGTGTTGGCTGGCGGGGCTGCGCTATTGCCCGCCGAACAGATCAGCCAGCCGCAAACACTGCGTTACCCAAGCGGTGCCGGCGAGGCCCATGGTTTCTTTTATCCGGCCATGACCGATGCCGCCAAACCACCGTTGCTGGTGTTCATTCATGGCGGGCCAACGTCGGCGTGTTATCCGATGCTTGATCCGCGTATCCAGTACTGGGCACAACGGGGCTTCGCGGTCGCCGACCTCAACTATCGCGGCAGCAGCGGTTACGGTCGAGCCTATCGGCAGGCGCTGTACCTGAGCTGGGGCGAAGTGGATGTCGAAGACGCCTGCGCCGTGGTCGCCTACCTCACCGGGCAAGGTTTGATCGACGGCGATCACGCGTTCATTCGCGGCGGCAGTGCCGGCGGTTACACCACACTCTGTGCGCTGGCATTTCGGGACGTCTTCAGCGCGGGCGCCAGTTTGTACGGCGTCAGCGACCCGGCTGCTCTGGGCCGCTCCACTCACAAATTCGAAGGTGATTACCTGGATTGGCTGATCGGCGATCCGCAGCAGGATGCCGAGCGCTACGCTGCCCGCACGCCGTTGCTGCACGCGAGCGAAATCCGCGTGCCGGTGATCTTTTTTCAGGGCGAACTCGACGCCGTGGTGGTGCCGCAACAGACTCGCGACATGCTCAAGGCTCTGCAAGACAACGGCATTCCTGCCCAGGCCCATTACTATCCGGATGAACGCCACGGCTTTCGCAAGGCCAACAATCAGGCCCATGCACTGGAGCAGGAGTGGTTGTTTTATCGTGGGGTGATGGGTCAGAAGAACCCGTGAGACAAAAAAACGCCCCATGCCAAAAGGATCAGGCATGGGGCGACGCGTTATACCGCAAGACGGTTAGGGCATTAGAAAACTGGCGATCTATTCAGACCGCGATGCCTTTGCGGCATTGGAGTTGGGCCGTGCGCACCCGGGAGAAAGTTCGGGCCAGGCGCAGGAGCATTTCGTCGATATTGGCCTTACTGACTGTCAGCGCCGGCGTGAACCGTAGGCAATCGGGTTTCGGAGCGCTCAACAGCAAACCTTCGTACAGCGCCGCCTTCACTACTGCGTCAGCCGAATCGTCACTCAGGGTCAGACCCCAGAGCAGCCCCTGGCCACGCAGTTCACCGTGTCCGTAACGGTTGGCCAATCGGCTCAAGCCTTCACGCAGGTGTTGAGCGCTTTCGCGAACGTGCTCAAGGAAGCCGTGATCCAGCACGCGATCGAGGACCGCCAGCCCCGCCGAGGCCATCAACGCGTTGCCATGATGGGTGCCATCCAGCTCGCCCGATTCAAAGCAGCAGGCTTTGCCGCGAGCCAGTAACGCCGCCACTGGAACCCCGCCACCCAGACCTTTGCCCAGCACAACAATGTCGGCCCACACACCGTAAACCTGTTCGGCGAGCAAACTGCCGCAACGGCCCATCCCGGTTTGCACTTCATCGAGAATCAGCAGAATCCCTAACTCACGGCACAGGCGTTCGACACCTTTGAGGTAATGCTCGGTCGCCGGAACGACGCCGGCGGAACTCTGGATAGGTTCGAGCATGATGGCGACAGTCTGCGCATCCACTGCCGCATGCAACGCCGGTAAATCATTGAACGGAACGTGGCTGAAACCCGGAAGCTGCGGCTCAAAGCGATTGTTCTGACAGTCCGATGCGGACATTGCCGCAAAACCGTGGCCATGGCAGCTACCACTGGCGGTGATGATTCGCGAAGCGCCACCGCGATGCAGTTGCCCCCATTTACGCGCCAGTTTGATCGCCGCTTCGCAGGCTTCACTGCCACTGTTGAGCAAATAAGCCTGATCGCTGCCGGTACTGACGCACAGCCGCTCGGCCAGGTTGAGCTGGCCACGGTTAAGCAATGCCGAACCTGGATTGATCAGCGTTTGCGCCTGAGCGGCGATGGCGTTGACCAGCACTGACGGGCTGTGACCGAGACTGTTGGCTGCGCCGCCCTGGGTAAAATCCATATACGCGCGATCGTCACTGTCCCACAGCCAGGAACCCTGACCTCGAACGAAAATTTGCTGGGGTCGCTTGACGCTCGGCATCAGGCACTCGCTGGAAAGGTTGTCGTGCCTTGAAGGCGGAACATGCTCCGCTGCCAGATCATCCAGGCTCGGCTGATGGCGACGCAGGTTGAACAGGTTCATGCGCGCAGTCCCTCAAGCGGCAAGCCCAGCAGACGTGACGACCAATCCTCGACGCGCCCGGTACGCATGCGCTTGATTGCGATATCGCGCCAGCGCGAGGACAGTGCAGGGCAGTCGACGAGTTTTTTCAAACCGGCATGCTCAAGTGGTTCACGATAAAAACAGCGCAAGGCCCAGGCCACGGTCAGGCCGGGGTAGCTGCGCTGGATCAACTCGAACGGCTGGTCGGCACTGACAAAACCGGGTTTGAGAACGCGATAGAACCAGCCGCAGCGTCCCGTGTCCTGGGCCAGTTGCGGCAAGACCGCCAAGCCCCAGCGATGGCTCAACCGATAACACGGCGAGCGCGGTTGACTGACCTGCAACAACGCACCGCCCCAGCGAAACATATCGCCGAGGCACACCTGCTCTTCGGTCAGGCCGCGGGTTGAAAGGTTTTCACCGAAGGCCGGCGCGCTCCATTCGATCTGTGGATAACGTTCGCGCCAGTAGGCGTAGTGCTCGGCCGGATAGTGATGCAGGGCGCGTTCGGGGCCGGTATGAAAACGCGGATCGCCGTGCTCATCGCTGCCCAGGCCTTGCGGCCATAACCAGAGTCGATTGGCAATCCGCTGTTTGTCGGTATCGCTGATCAAACCCTGTCCGAGGTTTTTTGCCTTGCCTATGTAAACACCATCAACGTAAACGGTATTCATCGCGCTTTCTGGCCCTGTAAGCCTTGTGAATGCGGTTAGACTAGGCTTCTGTCAGGCACTGAGCCATTTCGATTTTCCAGCTTTTTCGATAAGAATTACTTATGGATTTTAAGCAACTGCGTTATTTCGTCGCGGTGTATGAAGAAGGCCATGTCGGGCGTGCCGCCGAACGCCTGTCGATCTCCCAGCCGGCGCTGTCGCAACAGATCCGCCAACTGGAACAAAACCTCGATGTGAGTCTGTTCGAACGCAGCAGCAAGCGTCTGCTGCCCACTCTCGCCGCTCACACTTTGTACAACCACGCCCTGCCCTTGCTCGACGGTATGCAGCGGGCGCGCGAGGCCTTGGGCAACTTCAAGGGCCAGGCGCTGCGTACCTTGGCTATCGGTGTGCTGCAGACTGTTCACACCAGCCTGGTGCCGAAAATGCTGGAACGTGTGCGCACCGCGCAACCACATCTGGTGGTACAGATCTACGAACTCACGGGTCTGGAAATCGAACGTCGATTGCTCAATGGCTCACTCGACATCGGTATCAGCTATCTGCCGCCGCGCCAGCCCGGACTGCATGGTGTTCTGCTGTATGAAGATGAACTGACCCTGGTCATCCCGGCCGACCATCCGCTGCGTGAATTCAAGAAAGTCTCCATGAGTCAGGCAGCGGAGTTGCCGATGCTGCTACTCGGGGAAGAGTTTCAGCTCCGGCAGATCTGGCAGGGACAACTGGCCAATCTCGGACGCCGCCCGCAAGTGCAGGCGGAACTGAACAACATGGCGGGGATCCTCGACAGTTTGCCTCACACCAGACTGGCCACTGTCCTACCCGGCCGCTCGCAGCAGGAACACGGGAACAAGGCACTTTTGTGGAAGCCCTTGAGTGAGCCGCGGGTCCCCCTGAAAGTAGGATTGGTCTGTCGCGATGTGCAGCGTCAGCAAGCAACACTGGAGTTGCTGCACAACCTGCTGGAAGACGTGATGAATGGCCCGGACAGGCGTATGACGAGCCCGACGGTACTGGATGTACAGGGCTGAACGGCAAAAACATAAATCGCAGGCAAAAGAAAACCCCGCCGAAGCGGGGCTTTGCAGACTGTTTCCCTGACATCCATTTCACTCCGCCATCCTGGCAGAATCCTACGTGTCCGTGTTGTTGCTTTGCGCTTCCTGCGCGACGTCCATGTGAAGTAGATTAGCTCTGGATCCAATCCTGGAACAGGGGAAAACAGCAGCACGTCACGTAAGCAAATGCTTACATGAGGTTACATTCCTCAGAACTGCGCCGCATCCAGCAGGAACAACGACTCACTACCGGCCTTGACCGAAGCGCTGAGCGAATGAATCCGCGGCAGCAGGCGAGCGAAGTAGAAACGTGCAGTGCCCAGTTTGCTGGCGTAGAAGTCGTCCTGCGCCTCTTTACCGAGAGCCGCCTTGGCCATTAGTGCCCACATGTAGGCGTAGGACACATAGCCGAACACTTGCAGATACTCGACCGAGGCCGCACCGATTTCGTTCGGGTTATTTTTCACACGGTCCAGCACCCAGGCGGTCAGTTCGTCCAGCGTGTCGACAGCGTCGTTCAACGGTTTGGTGAACTCGGCCAGATCAGCACTGGCGGTTGCGGTGAAATGACGGATCTCGTCAGCGAACAACGTGTAGTACGCCCCGCCGCTACCGACGATCTTGCGCCCGACCAGGTCCAGCGCCTGAATGCCGTTGGTGCCTTCGTAGATCTGGGTAATCCGCACGTCACGAACCAGTTGCTCCTGGCCCCACTCGCGGATGTAGCCATGACCGCCGAATACCTGCTGACCGTGAATAGTGGTTTCCAGACCCAGATCGGTGAGGAACGCTTTGGCGACCGGTGTCAGCAAGGCCACCAGGTCTTCAGCGCGTTTGCGCGTGGTCGCGTCCTCGCTGAACTTGGCGGTGTCCAGTTGCATGGCCACGTAGGTTGAGAATGCACGACCGCCTTCGTTCGAGGCTTTCATGGTCAGCAGCATGCGCCGCACGTCCGGGTGAACGATGATCGGGTCGGCGACCTTGTCTTTGTTCTGCGCTCCCGTCGGCGAACGGCTTTGCAGGCGATCACGGGCGTATTCAACCGCGTTCTGGTAAGAGCGCTCGCCAGTGGCCAGGCCCTGGATACCGACGCCCAGACGCTCGTAGTTCATCATGGTGAACATCGCCGCCAGGCCTTTGTTCGGCTCACCAACGAGGTAACCCACGGCTTCGTCGAAGTTCATCACGCAGGTAGCGGATGCCTGAATGCCCATTTTGTGTTCGATCGAACCACAGTTTGCCGGGTTACGCGCGCCGAGGCTGCCGTCGGCGTTGACCATGAACTTCGGCACCAGGAACAGCGAAATACCTTTCGGGCCCGCCGGTGCGTCCGGCAGTTTGGCCAGTACCAGGTGAATGATGTTTTCGGTCAGGTCGTGTTCACCGCCGGTGATGAAGATCTTGGTACCGCTGACCTTGTAGGAACCGTCTGCTTGCGGTTCGGCCTTGGTGCGGATGATCCCCAAGTCAGTACCCGCGTGCGGCTCGGTCAGACACATGGAGCCTGCCCAGACACCGGCGTACATGTTGGGCAGGTAAGCGGCTTTCAGTTCTTCGCTGGCGTGAGCGTTGATTGACAGGCAAGCCCCGGCAGTCAGCATCGGGTACAGACCGAACGACAGGCTGGCGGAGTTGACCATTTCTTCGACCTGAGCCGAAACCGCTTTCGGCATGCCCATGCCGCCGTAGGCCGGATCACCACCGACGCCAACCCAACCGCCTTCAGCATAAGTCTGATAAGCCTGTGGGAAACCTGCTGGCGTGGTGACGGCGCTGTCGCTCCAGTGGCAGCCTTCTTCATCGGCGGCACGGCTCAGTGGCGCGATGCTTTTGCTGGTGACTTTGCCGGCTTCCTCAAGGATTGCCTCGACGGTCTCGGCATCGACGGTGTCGGCCAGGGCGGGCAGTTCAGCCCACAGTTTGGCAACCTCGAAAACTTCATTGAGGACGAAGCGCATATCGCGCAGGGGCGCTTTGTAGTCAGCCATGGCAAACCTCGTGAGAACTTGAAAAGTGATTCGTAGGATCGGGTTTCAGCAAGGTCTTGAGTGTACCCGAACAACTTTTACGACACATAGGGTCGACTCGTGACTTGTTTGTAATTTTTAGTCACCAACAAAAAGATCGCAACCTGCGACAGTTCCTACAGGTTCACCTGAATTGTAGGAGCTTGCGCAGGCTGCGATCTTTCAGAGGCAGCGCTTATGTCAGAGCGCAAACAACTCCGCAGGTAGCTTCATCAGACAATCACTGCCCGCCTCCACCGCCGCCTGATGCGTAGTCGTACGCGGTAACAAGCGCTTGAAGTAGAACTCGCAGGTGGCCAGTTTGCCCCGGCAGTAGTCGGCATCGCCACTGCCCGCCGCAAGCTTTGCCTGAGCCACCAGCGCCATGCGCAGCCACAGGTAAGCCAAAATGATGTAGCCGCTGTACATCAAGTAATCCAGCGCGGCCGCGCCGACCTCGTCGGGATTTTTCATGGCGGCCATGCCGACCTTGGTGGTCAGTTCGCCCCACTGTTGGTTCAACCCGTTGAGCTGCGCCACATACGCCTTGAGCTGCGGGTGTTCGGCATTGACTTCGCAAAACGTGTGAACAATTTTGGTGAACCCGCGCAGCAGTTTGCCTTGGCTACCAAGCACCTTGCGCCCTAGCAGGTCCAGCGCCTGAATGCCGTTGGTGCCTTCATAGATGGGCGCAATACGGCAGTCACGTACCAATTGCTCCATGCCCCATTCGCGGATGAACCCGTGACCGCCGAACACCTGCATGCCATGGTTGGTCACTTCCAGACCGGTTTCGGTCATGAAGGCTTTGCAGATCGGCGTCAGGAACGCCAGCAGGTTCTCGGCATCCTGGCGCTGGGTTTCATCCGCCGAAAGGTGCGCGACATCCAGCAATTGCGCGGTGAAATAAGTCAACGCGCGATTGCCTTCGTTGAAGGCTTTCATGGTCAGCAGCATGCGCCGTACGTCGGGGTGAACGATGATCGGGTCGGCGACCTTTTCCGGCGCTTTGGGGCCGGTCAGCGAACGCATTTGCAGACGATCGTTAGCGTATTTGATCGCGCCCTGGAAGCTTGCTTCGCCCAGACACAAACCCTGCATCCCGGTGCCGAGCCGGGCGTGGTTCATCATAGTGAACATGCAATTCAGGCCCTTGTTCGCCTCGCCAATCAGGAAGCCCTTGGCACCATCGAAGTTCAGCACACAAGTGGCCGATGCCTTGATGCCCATCTTGTGCTCGATCGAACCGCAGGAAACCCCATTGCGCTCACCGGCTTCGCCCTGGGCATCAGGCAGGAACTTGGGCACGATGAACAGCGAGATGCCTTTGGTCCCGGCCGGCGCATCCGGCAGTTTGGCCAGTACCAGGTGAATGATGTTGTCACTCATGTCGTGCTCGCCGGCAGAGATGAAAATCTTGCTGCCAGTGACCGCATAACTGCCGTCTGCCTGCGGCACCGCGCGGGTCTTGATGATCCCCAGGTCCGTGCCGCAATGCGCTTCGGTCAGGCACATGGTCCCGGTCCACTGCCCGGCCGTGAGTTTGCGCAGGTAAGTCTGCTTTTGCGCCTCGGTACCATGGGCATGGATCGCCGACATCGCGCCGTGGGTCAAGCCTGGGTACATGCCCCAGGAAGTGTTGCTGGAGCCGACCATCTCGCTGATGACCAGACCCAGAGAGCTCGGCAAACCTTGGCCACCGTAGGCAGGATCGGCCGCAAGACCATGCCAGCCGCCCTCGACGTACTGCGCAAATGCCTGCTTGAAACCTTTGGGTGTAGTGACCACGCCATTGTCAAAATGGCAGCCTTCTTCATCACCCGAACGGTTCAGCGGTGCCAGTACGTTCTCACAGAATTTCGCCCCCTCTTCAAGAATCGCATTGACCATATCCGGGCTGGCGTCGGTGGCACCGAGAGCCGCGTAATTGGCGTGAAAGTCGAAGACGTGGTCAATCAGAAAGCGCATGTCGCGCAGGGGAGCTTTGTACTCGGGCATGGTCGGTTCTCCGTCAGCAGATCATCCAAACCTACTGCCGCGAATCGCCCCGAACAATCACAGTCCAGACGCTGAATGCGCCATCATCACTCAACCCGTAGCGCCGTCCATGCGCAACGCACCGCGGCGGTTTTGACCGAATGCCATCACGCAGTTTCGTCCCGCGCCCTTGGCACTGTAGAGCGCCTGGTCTGCGGATTTCAGGACTTCTTCCGGGGTTCGCTGTTCCAGTCGCTCGGCGACGCCAATGCTCACCGTGACCGAAACGCTTGAGGCGCCAGAACCTGCACGGCGTTGCCGACCTTGCTGATCGTCTTGCGGGCGGTTGTCCTGGTTGCGCAACTGAATGTTGTACGTGGCAATCGACTCGCGGATGACTTCCAGGTGTGGCATGCACTCTTCGAGGGTTTTCGCGGCGAACACCAACGCGAACTCCTCGCCCCCGTAACGATACGCCCGGCCACCGCCGCCGATCTTCGACAATTTGCTGGCCACCAGCCGCAACACCTGGTCGCCGACATCGTGACCGTGGGTGTCGTTGAATTTCTTGAAGTGGTCTACGTCGCTCATGGCCAACACATAGTTGCGGCCCAGACGCTGCATGCGCTCGTTCAAGGCGCGACGCCCCGGCAGACCGGTCAGCTCATCACGAAAAGCCATTTGATAGGCTTCGTGAGCGACCGCTGCGGCAATCATCAACATCACCTGACTGCACATGATGTTCAGGGTGAACGGCAGAATGAAGGTCTTGGGCAACATCCAGAACAACCCGAGCAAGCCCACCAGTTGCGCCGCATGTAGCGGCCGTGGGTTGCGCCAGTATTGAAACGCCAACAACAGAAAGGACGCGCAGAACACCGGGTAAGACAACTGGATCAAACTCATCCAGGCCCCATGCAACGCCGGCCAGCGTATTTCCGACAGCCACATCAACAACGCCTGTGGGTAACTTTGCTCAAGCCCCAGTGCAACACTGCCGAATGCCAGCAGCACGGCAAAGCGCGCGACCATGTCCTGAAACAGATGGGTACGTTCCTGCCAAGCGGCAAACAACCCGTACAGCAAGGGCAGCAGCAAACAACAAAGATGGAACACCACCGCCGCGTCGTCACGCACCTTGCCGTAATCACGGTAGTAGTCGGTTTGAGTGTCGAGCAGGAAGTAGGCGATGTACACCGTGACCATCAGAAACAGTTCACGTTGACGTCGGTAAACCGCGCAGTACGAACCGCCGAGCAACAACACCAGAGTCGGCAGCACGTTGAACAAAGAGGTGAAGAAGACGCTGAGGTCCTTGACGTAGGCAGCCGCAAGCCCCGCAAGCAACAACAGTAATGAGGGCAAAAAGTGACTGAGACGTACAGCGGAAGAACGCGGCAAGGGTAAAGCTCCAGCCCGGCAGATCAATTGATGGCATTGTGCCTGCATTTCTGGCAGTTAAGCACATGCAATGTGACGCGCATCACACTGCACACTCTTTAACGGCAGCAAAAGCGTTCTACTTAGCGTTTTAGTCGGGAATATTTGCAGCCCTTTGTGCTGGGCGCAAAAAAGCCGCTGCTCCCGAAGGAACAGCGGCTTTTTGAAGAGCTGCGAGGGACTTAGTAACCCAGTGCGAAGTCTTCTTCTTTCATGTCCATCAGGTTGTTAGCGCCCGACAGCATGGTTACAACGTGAGTACGGGTACGCGGCAGGATGCGCTGGAAGTAGAAGCGCGCAGTCTGCAGCTTGGCGGTGTAGAACGCCTCTTCGGTGGTGCCGGCAGCCAGTTTCTCGGCAGCCAGGCGCGCCATGTCAGCCCAGAAGTAGGCAAGGCAGGCGTAACCGGAGTACATCAGGTAGTCCACCGACGCAGCGCCGACTTCTTCGCGATCTTTCATCGCGGCCATACCGACCTTCATGGTCAGCTCGCCCCATTCCTTGTTCAGTGCAGCCAACGGCTCGACGAACTCTTTGACCGCTTCGTTGCCTTCGTTGGTCTGGCAGAACTTGTGGACGATCTTGGTGAAGCCTTTCAGAGCCTCGCCTTGAGTCATCAGCACTTTACGGCCCAGCAAGTCGAGAGCCTGGATACCGGTGGTGCCTTCGTACAGCATGGAAATGCGGCTGTCGCGAACGTTCTGCTCCATGCCCCACTCGGCGATGAAGCCGTGGCCACCGTAGATCTGCACGCCGTGGTTAGCGGATTCGAAGCCGACTTCAGTCATGAAGGCTTTGGCAATCGGAGTCATGAAGGCCAGCAGTGCGTCGGCTTTCTTTTTCTCTTCTTCATCCACACCGTACTTGACGATGTCGACCTGCTTGGCAGTGAAGTAAACCATCGCACGGTTGCCTTCGGCGAATGCCTTCATGGTCAACAGCATACGACGTACGTCAGGGTGAACGATGATCGGGTCAGCGGCTTTGTCCGGCGCTTTCGGACCCGTCAGGGAACGCATTTGCAGACGATCGCGAGCGTATTTCAGACCGCCCTGGAAGCCGATCTCGGCGTGAGCCAGACCTTGCAGAGCAGTCCCCAGACGCGCGGTGTTCATAAAGGTGAACATGCAGTTCAGGCCTTTGTTCGCCGGGCCGATCAGGAAACCGGTGGCCGCGTCGAAGTTCATCACGCAGGTGGCGTTACCGTGGATGCCCATTTTGTGTTCCAGGGAACCACAGGTCACAGCGTTGCGTGCACCGATGCTGCCGTCAGCGTTCGGCAGGAACTTTGGAACGATGAACAGCGAAATGCCTTTGGTGCCAGCAGGCGCATCCGGCAGGCGAGCCAGAACGATGTGGACGATGTTGTCGGCCATGTCGTGTTCACCGGCCGAGATGAAGATCTTGGTGCCGGAAACTTTGTAGGAGCCATCAGCCTGAGGTTCGGCCTTGGTGCGCAGCATGCCCAGGTCGGTGCCGCAGTGCGGTTCGGTCAGGCACATGGTGCCGGTCCATTCGCCGGAAACCAGTTTGGTCAGGTAAGCCTCTTGCTGCTCAGGCGTACCGTGCTCGGAAATGGTGTTCATCGCGCCATGAGACAGACCTGGGTACATGCCCCACGACCAGTTGGCTTCGCCGACCATTTCGCTGACAGCCAGACCCAGAGACTCCGGCAGCCCTTGGCCACCGTGCTCTACGTCGTGGGCCAGGCTTGGCCAGCCGCCTTCGACGAATTGTTTGTAGGCTTCTTTGAAGCCAGTCGGAGTCTTAACGCCGGACTCGCTCCAGGTACAGCCTTCGGTGTCACCCACGCGGTTCAGCGGAGCCAGCACCTGCTCACAAAACTTGGCGCCTTCCTCGAGAATGGCGTCAACCATGTCCGGGGTAGCGTCCTGGCAAGCCGGAAGGCTCTGATAGTGCGCTTCGTAGCCGAGCAGTTCGTCACGAACGAAGCGAATATCACGCAAGGGGGCCTTGTAGTCAGGCATAGCGATAAACCTCTGCTGATGTAACCGGGAATGAACGACCGCAATGATTTGTTGTGACGGTCAAACAGTTGTTTGAAACATACGTTTACGCCGAAATCTTGTCAAGCGTCGATCCTTTTCCGTTCGTCATCACCCACATAAATAGCGCGCACGCAATGGCCCGCAGCTGGTGCGCAAGGCAACAAACCGTGTAGGAAAGATTAGTTGAACGAGAAGGACATGCCCGACAGAACCCCGCGCCCAGGGCGGCGTTCTGGCAAAAGGCTCAGCGAGGGATCAAGCGAAAGTATCGATCAACGTACCGAGCATTTCGTCAGAAGCCTTGGCGACTTTGGCACCCAGTTCTGCCTGGATCTTGCCTTGGGACATATCGACCATATTACTGGCCAGGTCTGATTGCTGGCTGCGATCGACCGAGCGCAGTCGGTCGACTTGAGCTTCGGAAGACTGGCTGGTGGCGGAGCGTTCGACAGTAGTGTTGGCGATCTGGCTGGCGGCCTGATCGACACGGTTCTGCCCAGACTGAAGGGTGCTCAGACCGGCATAAAAAGCGCTGCTTCCCGAGATTTCCATGGGACAACTCCACCCTGCAAAGGATAAACAGCGCTCATTGAACCAGAGACACCGACAAAAGGCCCGACAAAAACACTAATGGCACAATGCCTTGTCATAGGCAAAATCTAGTCGAGCAAATCCAGTTGAAGATGCTCTGCCACCGCTTCTGCCGTGACCAGTTTGAGTTTCGGCACGCGCCCCAGACACGGCGCTGGCAGGCGCTCGGCCAACGTGGCCAGGTTCTCTTCCAGCCGCGACGTCCTGGGCTCAATGATGTTGGCCACCCAACCGGCCAGTTGCAAACCATCCCGGGCAATCGCCTCGGCCGTCAGCAACGCGTGATTGATGCAACCCAGACGCACACCCACCACCAGAATCACCGGCAGACCCAGCGCCATCGCCAGGTCCGAAAGATTGTCCTGATCGGCCAGCGGCACCCGCCAGCCACCCGCACCTTCGATCAAGGTGAAATCGGCCTGCTTGTCCACTATATGCCGCATCGGCGCCAGCAACGACTGGACCGTCAGCGCGATACCCGCCTCACGCGCGGCCAGATGCGGTGCGATGGCCGGTTCGAAGGCTACTGGATTGACCTCGGCATAGGTCAGCGGCAACGAACATTGAGCCAACAGCGCCAGCGCGTCGACATTGCGCAAACCGTTGGGCGTCACCTCGCAGCCAGATGCCACTGGTTTCCCGGCCGCCGTGCTCAACCCCGCCGACCGCGCGGCGTGCAACAGGCCAGCGGCGATGGTGGTCTTGCCGACGTCGGTATCGGTGCCGGTGATGAAATAGGCTGCGCTCATTGTGGCTTCTCCAACACGGCATAGACCACCTGATAAGTCGCGGGCAGCCCTTGCACCTGACGAAACGGCTCATAGGCGTCGATCAAACCCATGATCCGCGCCCGACCTGTCAGCCCGCCCGGCCGACCAGGATTGAGATTATGCGCGCCCAAGGCCTTGAGTTCGTGAGTCAGACTACGCACATCCGGGTAATGCAGCACGTGCGAAATATTTTGCAGACTGATCACCTTCAAACCACTGTCCGCACACAGCTGTTGATACGTGCTGAACTCGCGGAAGCGGTTGACGTGCACCAGGCCATCAACCTGACGCCAACTGTCGCGCAATTCATGCAGCGTACCCACGCAGAGACTGGCAAACGCTAACACACCGCCAGGTTTCAGAACCCGATAAGCCTCGCTCAGCACCGCCCGGAAATCGGCGCACCACTGCACCGCCAGGCTGGAAAACACCAGATCGCAACTTGCATCCTGCAACGGCAAGCGCTCGGCATCGCCGGCAATGAAATGTGTCGCGCCGCCCAAGGGCCGTGCGTGATTGAGCATGCCTTGTGCGATATCCAGCGCCAGCCCTTCGCTGGCGCTGAATCGCTCACCCAGCGCACGGCTGAAATACCCCGTGCCACAGCCCAGATCCAGCCAGCGAGCAGGTGATCGATCCGCCGGCAAACGCCCCAGCAATTCACTGCCAACAGCCCGCTGCAATTCGGCAACGCTGTCATAGCTGGCCGCTGCGCGGGAAAAGGATGCCGCGACCTGACGCTTGTCGGGCAAACCGCCGGGCAGGTTGGGAAGGGACAAATCAGTCATCACCGGACTCATGCAAAAAGGCCTGGATGGCCCCCGCCACACCGTGGGGGTCTTCCAGAAGAAACGCGTGACTGGCCTGTTCAATCAGACCAATTTCGACATCAGGGAGTAACGCCAGCAACTCACTGGCGGCTTCGGCCGGAACCAGCCCGTCGAGCCCGCCGAACACATGCAACTGCGGCCCCCGAAAGGCTTGCAAGGCTTGCCGGTTGTCCAGTTGCGCGAGCAGTTCCAGCCCGCTCATCAACACGGTTGGCGGAGTATTCGGCGCACCCGCGAGCAACAGACGCGACAACCCGCGCGGGTCTTCGGCACCTTGGGCGCAAAGCAGGCTAAAGCGCTTGAGCGTCATGCGCGGGTCAGCGCGGCACCCGGCCAGAAACGCATCGAAGGTCTCGCCCGACATGGCGCTCGACCACTCGGCGTGAGCCACAAAAGAAGGGTTACTCGCCAGTGTCAGCAAACCGCAGCAGCGCTCGCCACGCCGAGCCGCCAGCTCTGAGGCGAGCATCCCGCCGAGCGACCAGCCGCCGAGCCAGGCATCTTTTGGCAAGGTTGAGTCCAGCTCGTCGAGCCATTCATCGAGGTCGCTTGACTCCAGTTCCGGCAGCGGTTCGATTTCAACGCGCAGGTGTTCGTCCAGCCCTTGCAAAGCCGCCGCCAGTGGCTCCAGCGGCGAAATGCCGAGCCCCCAACCGGGCAACAAAATCAGACGATCACGCATGGTTCGGCTCCGCTCCCAACTGCTGAAAACAATCGGCCAGACCGTCTAACAATAGCTGCACCTGCGCCTCGCTGTGCGCCGCCGTCAGGGTCACGCGCAAACGTGCGCTGCCGGCCGGCACGGTCGGTGGGCGGATGGCGGTCACCATCAGTCCGCGCTCACGCAGCATCTGCGAAAAGCGCACTGCGCGTCCGGCGTCGCCAATCATGATTGGCTGGATCGGCGTAGCGCTGTCCATCAACTCGAGACCAATCTGCTCGGCGCCTTTTCGGAATTGGCGGATCAGCACCTTCAAATGCTCGCGGCGCCAATGTTCGCTGCGCAGCAACTCAAGACTTTTCAGGGTCGCGCAGGCCAGGGCCGGTGGCTGGCTGGTGGTGTAGATGTATGGCCGGGCGAACTGGATCAGGCTTTCGATCAGGTCATCACTGCCCGCGACAAACGCTCCTGCGGTGCCGAACGCTTTACCCAGGGTGCCGACCAATACCGGCACATCTTCCAGACTCAAACCGAAGTGCTCGACGATCCCGCCGCCATTGGCGCCCAAGGGACCAAAGCCGTGGGCGTCATCGACCATCAGCCACGCGCCTTTGGCCTTGGCCTCCCGAGCCAGTGCTGGCAGATCGGCGATGTCGCCGTCCATACTGAACACCCCGTCGGTCACCACCAGCGTATTGCCGGTGGCCTTTTCCAGACGTTTGGCCAAGCTCACCGCGTCGTTGTGCAAATAGCGGTTGAAGCGCGCCCCCGACAACAGCCCCGCATCGAGCAATGACGCATGGTTGAGTCGGTCTTCGAGCACCGTGTCACCCTGCCCCACCAGCGCAGTGACGGCGCCCAAATTGGCCATATAACCGGTGGTAAACAGCAGCGCACGCGGGCGCCCCGTCAGATCGGCCAAGGCTTCTTCGAGCGCGTGATGCGGGCTGCTATGACCAATCACCAGGTGCGAAGCACCGCCACCGACACCCCAGCGGGCGGCGCCGGCACGCCAGGCTTCGATCACTTGCGGATGATTGGCCAGACCCAGGTAATCGTTGTTACAGAATGCCAGCAATGGCTGGCCGTCGACCACCACCTGCGGACCTTGCGGGGTCTCAAGCAATGGACGCTGGCGATAGAGGTTTTCGGCACGACGAGCAGCAAGGCGTGCGGCGAGATCGAAAGACATGCAGGCCTCACGGGTCAGAATTCAGAAGCGATGTCGCATTACCTTGTGGGAGCGAGCCTGCTCGCGATGAGGTCATAACATTCAACATCGATGCTGGCTGTTACATCGCAATCGCGAGCAGGCTCGCTCCCACAGTGTTTTTGCATTCCTTCAGAAGGATCGGTGGAGACTTCAAACAGCGGCGTTATAGAACTGCTCGCTGCTTTTCTGTTCGACCAGCGCTTGCTCGATGGCGGCCTGATGCACTTCGTCGGCGTGCTCTTCGCGCGCTTCCGGCAGGATCCCTAAGCGCCCGAACAGTTGCATGTCCTTGTCGGCCTGCGGGTTGGCGGTGGTCAGCAGTTTGTCACCGTAGAAAATCGAGTTGGCACCGGCGAAGAACGCCAGGGCCTGCATCTGTTCGTTCATGGCTTCGCGGCCAGCGGACAGGCGCACGTGGGATTGCGGCATGAGGATACGTGCGACGGCGAGCATGCGGATGAAGTCGAACGGGTCAATGTCGTCGGCATTTTCCAGCGGCGTACCGGCGACTTTCACCAGCATGTTGATCGGCACCGACTCCGGATGTTCCGGCAGATTGGCCAACTGGATCAGCAGATTGGCACGGTCGTCGAGGGACTCGCCCATACCGAGGATGCCGCCCGAGCAGATCTTCATCCCCGACTCACGCACGTAGGCCAGGGTCTGCAGGCGCTCACTGTAGGTGCGGGTGGTGATGATGCTGCCGTAGAACTCCGGCGAGGTATCGAGGTTGTGGTTGTAGTAATCGAGGCCGGCGTCTGCCAACGCAACGGTCTGGTCCTGATCAAGGCGACCAAGGGTCATGCAGGTTTCCAGGCCCATGGCCTTCACGCCTTTGACCATCTCCAGCACGTACGGCATGTCTTTGGCCGACGGATGCTTCCAGGCGGCGCCCATGCAGAAACGGGTCGAACCGATGGCCTTGGCGCGGGCAGCCTCTTCGAGGACCTTCTGCACTTCCATCAGCTTTTCTTTTTCCAGGCCGGTGTTGTAGTGACCGGACTGCGGACAATATTTGCAATCTTCCGGGCAAGCGCCGGTTTTGATCGACAGCAGGGTCGACACCTGGACGCGATTGGCGTCGAAGTGCGCGCGGTGCACCGTCTGCGCCTGGAACAACAGGTCGTTGAATGGCTGAACGAAGAGTGCTTTGACTTCAGCCAAAGACCAGTCATGACGCAGGGTTGCAGTGGTGCTGGCGCTCATGGGCGTTTCCTTGTTTATGCTTGGCAAGCGGCTGTGGAACGGAATATCCACAAGCGCGACACGGATGTTTGGCATATTTAAGGAAGAGCTATGCGCTGTCAACCACGCTACGTAGGACAGGTCTACATCTGGTTAAACAATAAACAACTTTGTTTGCTTTGTTCAGAGTCGGCCGACGGCAACACGCCAATCTGCACGGCCTGCGAAACCGAGTTGCCCTGGCTCGGCGATCATTGCCAGGTCTGCGCCCTGCCCTTGCCTATGGCCGGTCTCACCTGCGGCCAATGTTTGAACGATCCACCGGCCTTCGAACAGGTCATCGCGCCCTGGACCTATAACTTCCCGCTCGACAGTTTGATCACTCGCTTCAAGCACGCGGCAAAGTGGCCGTATGGCCGCCTGCTTGCCGAACTTCTTGCACAATCCCTGCAACATCGCTTCGATGAAGGCCTCAAGCGTCCCGACGCATTGGTGCCGGTGCCCTTGGCCCGCAAACGGCTGCGCGAGCGGGGTTACAACCAGGCGGCGATGCTCGCCCGTTGGCTCAGCGACAGCCTGGAAATCAGTTGCGATGAAAACCTGTTGCTACGCACCCAGGACACTACCGCGCAACAGGATCTGGACGCCAAGGCCCGCAAACAAAACCTGCGCAGAGCTTTCGCACTCACGCCGGGGGCACAGATCGAGGGTCGCCACCTGGCGCTGGTCGACGACGTGCTGACCACCGGCGCCACCGCGCAAAGCCTGGCTCGCTTGCTGATTCAGGCAGGCGCAGCACGGGTGGACGTTTATTGTCTGGCGCGCACACCAAAACCCGGGGAGTTGACTTGACTCTCACGCCCCAAGCCGCCAACGTCCCAATCCATCACTACCCGCTTGCAGCCCCTCATCATGTCCTTGCCCACTTTGTTGTCCCAACACATAGTCCGTCGTCCGCAGCGCATCGCCCTGCTGCAACACATCGCCGAACAGGGCTCGATCACCCGCGCCGCGAAAAGCGCCGGGTTGAGCTACAAAGCCGCGTGGGATGCGATCGACGAGCTGAACAATCTGGCGCAAAAACCACTGGTGGAACGCAGCGTCGGCGGCAAGGGCGGCGGTGGCGCAAAGCTGTCCAGTGAAGGTGAGCGGGTGCTGCGACTTTATCAGCGCCTGCAAGCCTTGCAGGCACAGGTGCTGGAAGCCGCCGAGGATGCCAGTGACCTCGATTTGCTCGGACGCCTGATGCTCAGGACCAGCGCGCGCAATCAGTTGCACGGCAAGGTCGCGACTATCGACACTCAGGGGCGCAACGATCTGATCAGCCTGGAACTCGCCGCCGGGTTGATCATTCAGGCACAGATCACCCACGACAGCACCCTGCGTCTGGACCTGGAAACGGGCACTGAAGTGGTGGCGCTGATCAAGGCCGGCTGGCTCGATTTGCTCGGTGCCGATCAACCCGCAATACCTGGACACAATTGCTTGAAGGGCACTATCGAGGAGATTCTCGACGCCGAAGATGGCCCCAGTGAAGTCCGAATTGCCCTGCCCAACGGTCAGACGTTATGCGCCCTGGCCGAGCCGCCGCACCTCAAAACCCTGGGTTTGAGCGCCAAAAAGGCTGTTCAGGTGCAGTTCTCGCCCTCCAATGTTTTGCTCGGCACACCACTCTGACTCAAGGCTGCGGCTACGGATTGGCGGCGTTCCTCAGCCGCGCAACTGCAACATTTGTGTCATAGACGCTCCTTAAGGTGACTGCAAAAACCAGCAGGGAGCCTGATGTGAGCCTATTAGAAGAAAACCAAGCCACCGACCTTGAAAAAATCGTCGGCCTCAGTCGTCGTGGTTTTATCAGTGCTGGCGCCCTTTGCGGTGCGGCGATGTTCCTCGGTGGCAACCTGCTGAGCCGCAGCGCGCTGGCTGCCAGTGTCAGCGCTGCGTCGAGCAAGTTGCTGGGCTTCGAGAGCATTGCGGCTGCCACCAGCGACACCATCACCCTGCCGCCGGGTTACACATCCTCGGTGTTGATCAGTTGGGGCCAGCCGCTGCACAAGAACGGTCCGGACTTTGATCCGAGTGGCAATGGCAGCGCCCAGGCTCAGGAAGTCCAGTTCGGCGACAACAACGACGGGATGAGTCTGTTCACCTTCCCCGGCGACGACAATCGCGCGCTGATGGCGATCAACAACGAATACACCAACTATCGCTACCTCTACGCCCACGGCAGCATTCCGCAGTCGGCCGAAGAAGTGCGCAAAGCGCTGGCCTGCGAAGGCGTTTCGGTGATCGAAGTGCAGCGTAAAAACGGTCAATGGCAGTTCGTTCAGGGCTCGCGCTACAACCGCCGAATCCACGGCAATGCACCGCTGCAGTTGAGCGGCCCGGCCGCAGGCCATGAGCTGATGAAAACCGCCGCTGACAAGACCGGCAAAAAAGTGTTCGGAACCTTCCAGAACTGCGCCAATGGCAAGACGCCTTGGGGTACTTATCTGACCTGCGAAGAGAACTTCACCGACTGCTTTGGCAGCAGCAATCCCGAGCACAAGTTCGACGCCGCACAAAAGCGCTATGGCGCATCGGTCGCCAGTAAAGAGATCAACTGGCATCAACACGACCCGCGTTTTGACCTGGCGAAAAACCCCAACGAACTCAACCGACACGGCTGGGTGGTAGAAATCGACCCGTTCGACCCGCAATCGACTCCGCTCAAACGCACCGCCCTCGGTCGTTTCAAACACGAGAACGCAGCCCTGGCCGAGACGCACGACGGTCGCGCAGTGGTGTACATGGGCGACGATGAGCGCGGTGAATTCATCTACAAATTCGTCAGCCGCGACAAGATCAATCACACCAACCTCAAGGCCAACCGTGACCTGCTGGACCACGGCACCTTGTACGTCGCACGCTTTGATGCGGGTGATAGCAACCCCGACCATCCAAAAGGTCAGGGCCAGTGGATCGAGCTGACTCACGGCAAGAACGGCATCGACGCCAGCAGCGGTTTTGCCGATCAGGCCGAGGTGCTGATTCACGCACGTCTGGCCGCCAGCGTCGTCGGCGCCACGCGCATGGACCGCCCGGAGTGGATCGTCGTCAGCCCGCAAGACGGCCAGGTCTATTGCACCCTGACCAACAACGCCAAACGCGGTGAAGACGGGCAACCGGTGGGCGGGCCGAACCCTCGGGAGAAGAACGTCTATGGGCAGATTCTGCGCTGGCGCACCGATCGCGACGACCACGCAGCTCTGACGTTCGCCTGGGATCTGTTCGTGGTGGCGGGCAACCCGAGCGTACACGCCGGGACAGCGAAAGCCGGCTCCTCGAACATCACGCCACACAACATGTTCAACAGCCCGGATGGGTTGGGCTTTGACAAGGCTGGTCGACTCTGGATCCTCAGCGACGGGGACTACAGCAACGCCGGGGATTTCGCCGGCATGGGCAACAACCAGATGCTCTGCGCCGACCCTGCGACCGGTGAAATCCGCCGATTCATGGTCGGCCCGGTGGGCTGCGAAGTGACCGGGATCAGCTTTTCACCGGACCAGAAGACCTTGTTTGTCGGCATTCAGCATCCGGGGGAAAATGGCGGATCGAGCTTCCCGGAGCATTTGCCCAATGGCAAGCCGCGCTCCTCGGTGATGGCAATTACCCGAGAAGATGGCGGGATCGTCGGCGCCTGATCGGGCCTCTTCGCGAGCAAGCTCGCTCCCACATTGGATCTGTGAACACATGACCCTGTGGGAGCGAGCTTGCTCGCGATGGCGTCAGTAAAAACAACACTCATCTCAAGCCCAACCACTAAAGTCGCCCCGTCTGCGCTACCATGTTTGGCCGGACGCGGCAGCCTGCTGCGCGCAGGAGTCAGCATGTCTCACCCGTTTGAAACACTTACCCCCGATCTGGTGCTCGACGCCGTAGAAAGCATCGGCTTTCTCAGCGACGCCCGCGTCCTTGCGCTCAACAGCTATGAAAACCGTGTCTATCAGGTTGGCATCGAAGATGGCGAGCCGCTGATTGCCAAATTCTACCGTCCGCAACGCTGGACCAACGCCGCCATTCTCGAAGAGCACCGCTTCACCTTCGAACTCGCCGAGTGCGAGGTGCCGGTGGTTGCGCCGATGATTCACAACGGTGAAAGCCTGCACGAACACGCCGGGTTCCGCTTCACCCTGTTCCCGCGCCGTGGTGGCCGTGCGCCGGAACCGGGCAATCTCGATCAGCTCTACCGTTTGGGCCAATTGCTTGGCCGCTTGCACGCGGTTGGCGCCACCCGCCCCTTCGAGCACCGCGAAGCGCTGGGCGTCAAAAACTTCGGCCATGATTCACTGACCACCCTGCTCGAAGGCAATTTCATACCGCGCAGCTTGCTGCCAGCCTACGAGTCGGTCGCCCGCGACCTGCTCAAGCGCGTGGAAGAAGTCTACAAAGACACCCCGCACCAGAACATTCGCATGCATGGCGACTGCCACCCCGGCAACATGATGTGCCGTGACGAAATGTTCCATATCGTCGACCTCGACGACTGTCGCATGGGGCCGGCCGTGCAGGACCTGTGGATGATGCTCGCTGGCGATCGTCAGGAATGTCTCGGTCAGTTGTCGGAATTGATGGACGGCTACAGCGAGTTCCACGACTTTGACCCGCGCGAACTGGCGCTGATCGAGCCGCTGCGCGCCTTGCGCCTGATGCACTACAGCGCGTGGCTGGCCCGTCGTTGGGATGACCCGGCGTTCCCCCACAGCTTTCCGTGGTTTGGCACCGAACGTTATTGGGGCGACCAGGTGCTGGCATTGCGTGAACAACTGGCGGCGCTCAACGAAGAACCGTTGAAGCTTTTTTGATTCACCACTATCCCCCTTGTGGGAGCGAGCTTGCTCGCGATGGCGGCTGCGCATTCAGCACATCAGTTGCTGACCAACCGCTATCGCGAGCAAGCTCGCTCCCACAGGATTTGGTGTTCACAAATGCCCTACCAATTCAGATACGACATCCGCTGACAAATCTCCTTACAATCCCCCCTTTGTTAGCTGCCTAAGCAAGGATTCTGCATGCAAGCCGCCAACCCGCGTCGTGGGTACCTATTGGGCCTGAGTGCCTACATCATCTGGGGATTGTTCCCGCTCTACTTCAAAGCCATCGCCGACGTACCTGCCGTGGAAATCATCATCCACCGTGTCCTCTGGTCGGCGCTGTTCGGTGCCTTGCTGCTGACGGTCTGGAAGCACCCTGGCTGGTTCCGTGAACTGCGCGAGAACCCACGGCGGCTGGCCGTTCTCGCGCTGAGCGGCACGCTGATCGCAGCCAACTGGCTGACCTACGTCTGGTCGGTGAACAACGGACGCATGCTCGAAGCCAGCCTCGGTTACTACATCAACCCGCTGGTGAACGTGCTGCTGGGCATGCTGATCCTCGGCGAACGGCTGCGACGCCTGCAGTGGTTCGCCGTCGGGCTGGCCACCGCTGGCGTCGCGCAGCAGGTCTGGCAAGTCGGCAGCCTGCCGTGGGTGTCGCTGGTGCTGGCGCTGACCTTCGGCTTCTACGGATTGATCCGCAAACAGGCTCCGGTCAAAGCGCTGCCCGGGCTGGTGGTGGAAACCTGGATGCTGGTGCCGATTGCTCTTGCCTGGTTGCTCTTCAACCCGACAGCCACCAGCGCCCAAGCCGCGTTCTGGAGCACGTCCGAAGCGTGGTGGCTGGTCGCCGCCGGTCCGATAACGCTGGTGCCGTTGGTCTGTTTCAACGCTGCTGCACGGCATCTGCCGTACACCACCCTCGGCTTCCTGCAATACCTGGCGCCGACCCTGGTGCTGCTGCAAGCGGTGCTGTTGTTTGGTGAACACCTGTCATCCACCACGCTGGTGGCCTTCATGTTTATCTGGGCCGGTCTGGCGGTTTACAGCATCGACACCTGGATGAGTTTGCGCCGTCGCCGCTGATCAAAAAACGTACAAACCCTTGCAGGCCACGGCCACTGTGGCCTGCAAGCATCCTTCCCAAGGTTATCCACAGCGTGATCCCCGCCGTTTGTGCACAAGCCCTTGAAACTGCTGGTTTTTTGAACAACTCCTGAAGAGCCACGGCCGACAAGGGCTGGCGCTGTATCTCTACAGGTTATCCACAGGCGGGTGCACGCTTTACTTGGATAACCCTAGCCTCATGGCTCGCTGCGCAGCACCAACTCCACCATCAAATCATCGGCCAGGGTTTCCAGCCGCGACTGCAACACGTCAAGAGACAACGTCAGCGGCACCGCAAGAATCGCTTCGGCGTGGAACAGCGGCTCGCTGCTCATCGGCGCAGGACGCACGTCGGTCACCAGGCGTTCAAGGCTGACCCCTTGCTCACTGAGCAAGCGAGTAATGTCACGGACGATCCCCGGTCGGTCGTTACCGACCAACTCCATGGCAATCGGCTTCCAGGTGCAGGATTGCTCAATACTGCTCTCGGCGATCAGCACCCGAATCCCTTGGGAAGACAGCGCCTGAAGTGCATCGACCAGTTCATCATAGGCCTCGGCCGGCACGCCCACCCGGAGGATCCCGGCAAACTGCCCGGCCATTCGTGACATGCGGCTCTCCAGCCAGTTACCACCATGCTCGGCGATGCATTGGGCGATGCGCTCGACCTGGCCGGGCTTGTCCGGGGCAAATACGGTGAGTACGAGGTGGTCCATGGCGCAGCCCTCTTGTCATGACTTTTGTTATAGAAAGGCAAGTATAGGCAAGGGACTCAATTCAGCGCGGCGCCGCTTTTGTGGCGTGGAAACCAGAGCCCCATAGCAGTGAAATGAAGATTATGTGTACAAGTTTTTAGATTTATCTGGAACAATCCAATAGTTTTTTGAGAACATCCCATTCCCCGGCGTGACCGCAATGCGTCATGGGGTCGCAGAACGACGTAATTAGTCTAATTTTCACAAGCGCAATTCATCATGTAGTATGCCGCAGCGCGCACTACATAACGTTGGATCGATGTCTGCCCAGGCGCCATCGCAACCCTCAAAGCCCCGTCAGCAAGGCGCTACGCCGTTGATTGGAACCACCCAGCCGCCCGCAATGGCATGTACTGGTAGAGAGGTTTGTGGTTTAAATGGCCAGAGGCTTCATTATCAAATTGAAGAGCTGAAAAGCGAAATAGCTGAGCAGAGTGAGGCAAGCAATGACTGAACACGTTCAAGTCGGTGGCCTGCAGGTCGCCAAAGTCCTGTTCGACTTCGTGAACAACGAAGCCATTCCCGGTACCGGCCTCACCGCCGATAAGTTCTGGGCCGGTGCCGACAAGGTCATTCACGACCTGGCGCCGAAGAACAAAGCCCTACTCGCCAAACGCGACGACCTCCAGGCGCGTATCGATGCCTGGCACCAGTCCCGTGCCGGCCAGGCGCACGACGCCGTGGCCTATAAAGCCTTCCTGCAAGACATCGGTTATCTGCTGCCAGAAGCGGCCGATTTCCAGGCAACGACGCAAAACGTCGACGACGAAATCGCCCGTATGGCCGGTCCACAATTGGTGGTTCCGGTGATGAACGCCCGCTTCGCCCTCAACGCCTCGAACGCTCGCTGGGGTTCGTTGTACGACGCGCTGTATGGCACTGATGCCATCAGCGAGGCCGACGGCGCGGAAAAAGGCAAAGGCTACAACAAGGTTCGCGGCGACAAGGTCATCGCCTTCGCTCGCGCCTTCCTCGACGAAGCGGCGCCATTGGCTGCCGGCTCTCACGTCGATTCCACTGGCTACACGATCGTTGATCGCAAGCTGGTTGTCAGCCTCAAGGGCGGCACCAACAGCGGTTTGAGCAACGACGCCCAACTGATCGGTTTCCACGGCGACGCAGCGGCACCGACCGCGATTCTGCTGAAAAACAACGGTCTGCATTTCGAAATCCAGATCGACGCCAGCACCCCGGTCGGTCAGACCGACGCCGCCGGCGTCAAAGACCTGCTGATGGAAGCTGCGCTGACCACCATCATGGACTGCGAAGACTCCGTTGCCGCCGTCGATGCCGATGACAAAGTGGTGATCTACCGCAACTGGCTCGGCCTGATGAAGGGTGATCTGTCGGAAGAAGTCATCAAGGGCGGCAAGAGCTTTACTCGTACCATGAACGCCGACCGCACCTACACCGCCCTCGACGGTAGCGAACTGAGCCTGCACGGCCGCTCGCTGTTGTTCGTGCGTAACGTTGGCCACTTGATGACCATCGACGCGATCCTCGACAAGGACGGTAACGAAGTGCCGGAAGGCATCCTCGACGGTCTGGTCACCAACCTCGCGGCGCTGCACAGCCTCAACGGCAACACCACACGCAAGAACAGCCGCACCGGTTCGGTCTACATCGTTAAACCGAAAATGCACGGTCCGGAAGAAGCGGCGTTCACCAACGAGCTGTTCGGTCGCATCGAAGACGTGCTGGAGTTGCCGCGCAACACTCTCAAAGTCGGCATCATGGACGAAGAGCGGCGCACCACGATCAACCTCAAGGCCTGCATCAAGGCTGCAAGCGAGCGAGTGGTATTCATCAACACCGGCTTCCTCGACCGTACCGGCGATGAAATCCACACGTCCATGGAAGCCGGCGCGATGGTGCGCAAGGCTGACATGAAGGCTGAGAAGTGGATCGGCGCCTACGAAAACTGGAACGTCGACATCGGTTTGAGCACCGGCCTGCAAGGTCGCGCGCAAATCGGTAAAGGCATGTGGGCCATGCCCGACCTGATGGCCGCCATGCTCGAGCAAAAAATCGCTCACCCGCTGGCCGGCGCCAACACCGCCTGGGTCCCTTCACCGACCGCCGCGGCACTGCACGCGCTGCATTACCACAAGGTTGACGTGTTCGCCCGTCAGGCCGAACTGGCCAAGCGCGCGCGTGCGTCGGTAGACGACATCCTGACCATCCCGCTGGCCAGCAACCCCGACTGGACGGCGGAACAGATCCAGAACGAACTGGACAACAACGCTCAGGGCATCCTCGGTTATGTGGTGCGCTGGATCGACCAGGGCGTGGGCTGTTCGAAAGTGCCGGACATCAACGACGTCGGCCTGATGGAAGACCGTGCAACGCTGCGTATCTCCAGCCAGCACATCGCCAACTGGCTGCGCCATGGCATTGTCAGCGAAGCCCAGGTGCTGGAAACTCTCAAGCGCATGGCGCCGGTGGTTGACCGCCAGAACGCCAACGACCCGCTGTACCGTCCGCTGGCACCGAACTTCGACAGCAACATCGCCTTCCAGGCGGCGGTCGAACTGGTGATCGAAGGCACCAAACAGCCGAACGGCTATACCGAGCCGGTCCTGCACCGTCGCCGTCGCGAGTTCAAGGCTGCCAATGGCCTTTGAATAAGCGTTAGCGACATGAAAAAGCCCTGATCGAGAGATCAGGGCTTTTTTATTTGAAACAGGATCAAAAGATCGCAGCCTGCGGCAGCTCCTACGTGGGATCGCGTACACCTGTAGGAGCTGCCGAAGGCTGCGATCTTTTCAGCGGCTCACACATCCATTCCCAACTCATGCTTGACCAGCGCCAGCAACGTTTGGGGATCGAAAGGCTTGAGCAGAAAATCCACCACGCTCAAATGCATGGCATCGATAACATCACGGGCCTTGGCATCACCGGAAACGATGATGACGGGCAACGCCGCCCGCTCCGACTCCCTAACCTTGGTGACCAGCTCCAGGCCGCTGAGCTGCTGCATCCGCAGATCCGTGATGAGCAAACCGATCGACTTGTTCGATTTCAACAGCTTGAGAGCACTTTCACCACTGTCTGCCGTCATGCTGCGAATGCCATCAAGGGCAAGAATCTTCGAAAGCAGCTCCCGCGCGCCTTTGTCATCATCGACAATCAGCACCCGCTGCGGCGGCAAATCCGGTTCGAGCATGACCGCATGCAGCGCTTCACGCTCGGCATCGCTCAAAATATCGTGATCGGGCATAAGTCTCTCTACACATGTTTAGATCAATCCCCTAGCACCATAGTCGGACATCGCTAAGCAGAGCTCAAATGTGCGCTTCGTCGGATAGTTTTCCAAGTGGGCTAACCAGCGGTTTTGCGCACTTACAGCGTAGGGCATTTCCGAAATCTCGCTTTACCTAGACTTACGTCCAATGGGCACTCTGCGCGCAGGAGCCGACGATAGTAGACACTCCGACAACAACAAATCGAAAAAGACTGCGGTCATGGTTATGAGTAAAGCGGATGCTTTCACCCAGGCAGGGAAAACCGCGGTGTTGCAGAACATCCAGGGCACCTTGCAGTTCCTTCAGCGTTTCCCGCCGTTCAATCAGATGGAACACGCGCACCTGGCCTACCTGGTCGAACAGTGCCAATTGCGCTTCTACGGCCCGGGCGAGAGCATCATCAAGCCCGCGGACGGACCGGTTGAGCACTTTTACATCGTCAAGCAAGGCCGAGTGGTCGGCGAACGTCCGCACACCGCCAAGGGCGGCACCGAAACCACCTTCGAAATCACCACCGGCGAGTGTTTCCCCCTCGCCGCTCTGCTGGGTGAGCGCGCGACCCGCACCGAACACCTGGCCGCCGAAGACACCTTTTGCCTACAGCTGAACAAGCTGGCCTTCATCAAGCTGTTCGCCCTTTCCAGCACGTTTCGCGACTTTGCCCTACGTGGCGTCAGCAGCCTGCTCGATCAGGTCAATCAGCAAGTCCAACAAAAAGCCGTGGAAACCCTCGGCACCCAGTATTCGCTCAATACCCGCCTCGGCGAATTGGCGATGCGCCATCCCGTGACCTGTAGTCCGACGACCCCACTGCGCGCAGCCGTGACCCTGATGCACGAACAACAGGTCGGCAGCATCGTGGTGGTCGATGAACAGAAGGCCCCGCTGGGGATTTTCACCTTGCGCGACTTGCGTCAGGTGGTCGCCGATGGCACCAGCGACTTCAGCCAGAACATCGAGCAGCACATGACCCAGGCGCCGTTCTTCCTGACGCCGGACCACAGCGCGTTCGATGCGGCCATCGCCATGACCGAACGGCATATTGCCCACGTCTGCCTGGTGAAGGATCAACGGTTGTGCGGCGTGGTTTCGGAACGCGACCTGTTTTCCCTGCAACGCGTCGATCTGGTGCACTTGGCACGGACCATTCGCAGCGCACCACGGGTAGAAAACCTGGTGGCGATGCGCGGTGAAATCGGTCAACTGGTCGAGCGCATGCTCGCCCACGGCGCGTCCTCGACCCAGATCACCCACATCATCACCTTGCTCAACGATCACACCGTTTGTCGGGTCATTGAACTGACCCTGGCCGACAAGGGTGACCCCGGCATAGCGTTCAGCTGGTTGTGCTTCGGCAGCGAAGGCCGCCGTGAGCAGACCCTGCACACCGATCAGGACAACGGCATTCTCTTTGACGCGCGCGATGCGGCGCATGCGGCCGAAATTCGCAGCAAGCTGTTGCCGATCGCCCAGCAGATCAACCAGAGCCTGGCGCTCTGCGGCTTTACGCTGTGCAAGGGCAATATCATGGCCGGCAACCCCGAGCTGTGTTTGTCCCGTGCCGAATGGGCGCGCCGTTTCGCAGCATTTATTCGCGAAGCAACGCCCGAGAATTTGCTGGGGTCGAGTATCTACTTTGACCTGCGGGTGGTCTGGGGCGATGAGCACGGCTGCGAGCAGTTGCGCCGCGCGATTCTCGATCAGGTGGCGGACAATCGACTGTTCCAGCGCATGCTGGCCATGAACGCCCTGCGCCAACGCCCGCCCGTCGGGCGATTCCGCGAGTTCGTGCTGGCGAAAAAGAACGGTGAGAAAGCCACCCTCGACCTGAAAGTCCAGGGGCTGACACCCTTTGTCGACGGCGCCCGGCTATTGGCGCTGGCCAATGGCATCGGAGTCAACAATACCCTGGAGCGCTTTCGCCAACTGGTGGCCAAAGAAGTCATCGATCCGTTGGACGGCGCGGCCTATGAGGAGGCCTACCACTTCATCCAGCAAACCCGCATGCAGCAGCATCAGCGACAGAGCCGCGAAAACTTGCCCTATTCCAATCGGGTCGATCCGGAGAGTTTGAATCATCTGGACCGGCGAATCCTGCGTGAATCCCTGCGCCAGGCTCAACGCCTGCAAAGCAGCCTGACCCTGCGGTATCAGTTATGAAGCTGTTTTCCTGGCTGCGCTGCGCAGGTCCGACATTGACGGCCGCGCAGCAACAACGCCTGGACCAACTGCCGAGTGCCCCGACGCTGGGCGAATGCAGCCTGCGCGAGCAACGCTGGGTGGTGGTCGATCTGGAAACCACCGGGTTGAACCTGAACAAGGACGTGGTGCTGTCGATCGGTGCCGTGGTGATCGAAGACGGCGCGATCGATTTCAGTCAGCAGTTCGAGCGAACCTTACAACGCCGCGACCATAAACTCGGGCCTAGCGTGTTGCTTCACGGCCTCGGCCCGAGCGCGATTGCTGCTGGCTGTGATCCGCTGGACGCTTTGCTGGAGTTCATGGAATTCGTCGGTGACAGTCCGTTGCTGGCGTTTCATGCGCCGTTCGACCAGCACATGCTCGGGCGCGCCTTGAAGGACAGCCTGGGTTATCGCTTGCAGCATCCGTTCCTCGACGTTGCCGACATGGCCCCGCTGCTGTGTCCACAGGCGAACATCCGTGAAGCCGGGCTGGACGACTGGATCGACTGGTTCAAGTTGCAGGTCTTCGAGCGTCACAACGCCAGCGCCGATGCCATGGCCACCGCCGAGTTGGCGTTGATCCTGTTCAACCGCGCGCGCGCGCAGCAGATTCACAGCCCACTGAACCTGCAACAGCGGTTGAGCCAGTGGAAACGCCGGCAGCAGGCCCCTTCGTTTTAAAAAACCAACACCATCAAACCCCTCGCCAGCCGCATCGGAACTTACTAGGCTAAGCCTCTGCTCCCTGATGACCGCCGAGGAATGTCCATGTCCGCCCCCAGCATGACCTTGTTCCACAACCCTGCCTCGCCTTACGTGCGCAAAGTGATGGTGCTGCTGCACGAAACCGGTCAACTGGACCGCGTGACGCTGCAACACAGCCAACTGAGCCCGGTCAGCCCGGACGCTGCGTTGAACCAGGACAATCCGCTGGGCAAAATCCCGGCGCTGCGCCTGGCCGACGGCAATGTGTTGTATGACAGCCGGGTGATCCTCGATTACCTCGACCAGCAACATGTCGGCAACCCGCTGATCCCTCGCGAAGGCTCGGCACGCTGGCGGCGCCTGACCCTGGCCGCGCTGGCCGACGGGATCATGGACGCGTCGGTGATGATCCGTTACGAACTCGCCCTGCGCGCCCCGGAGAAACACTGGGACCAATGGCTCGACGCCCAGCGCGACAAAATCCGCCGTGCCCTGGCGGTGCTGGAAGCCGATGCCATCGCCGAGCTGAGCAGCCATTTCGACGTCGCGGCCATCAGCGTCGCCTGCGCCCTGGGTTATCTGGATTTCCGTCACCCGGACCTGGAATGGCGCAAGACCAACCCGCAACTCAGCACCTGGTTTACCGAGGTCTGTCAGCGGCCGTCGATGCTCGCGACTCAGCCACCGGTTTGAATCTGCGGTAGTCGCGCCAATTAGCAGTCAGGCTTATCCGCGACAAAGCGTCTGGCCGGGTTCACCGCCGCACCAAACTCACGCAAGGCCTTGGCGCCGATCAGCAATGGGTAGTTGAAGCTGCTGCGGTCGGTCAGGTTGACCTCGACCGTGCGCTTGATGCTGCCCAGGCACAGCTCCAGCTCGACGACCGGACGCTTGGCGACGTCCGCCGCGTCCTTTTCATCGTCCTCGTCGGCGCGGCTTTTGATTTTGCTGATCCGCAAGACTTTGTGTTCGAAAACCTTGTTGCTCGCATCCTTGGTCCCCAGACGGAAGCGCACCCAGTCTTCGCCATCGCGGGTGAAGGTCTCGATGTCCTTGGCCGACAGGGAAGCCGTCAGCGCGCCGGTGTCCATCTTGGCCTTGAGGACCTGGCCACCGATTTCCGGCAGTTTGATGTATTCGTAACGACCATACAGGGTCGGCTCGGCCGCCATGACCGGCAGGGCCAGAAGGGACAACAATGCGAGGACGGATTTCACGTAATGGATTTCCTTCGGAAGAGGGGCAGCGGAATTTCAGACCGCCGCCGTGCAATGGGTTCGTTGTCCGTCAGAATCAAAAGATCGCAGCCTTCGGCAGCTCCTGCGCCGCGGCTGCGATCTTTTCCCGGTCAACAAAATCTTAAGGGAACGAACATAACCCGAGACAAGTGAAACATTCGTCAGCCACCCGGAGTTGCAAGGCAAGGATCTGGAGATGGACCGAGAAAGACTCTCGCATCGACACCTTGTGCGCCGAGCGGGCTGAATCAGCCGTCGGCGCCCCAGATCCCGCCGAGGCTATTGAGCAGTGATCCGCCAACACCCTGCTGACCAAGGTATTGCAGAAGAATCGGCGCAAACTGGCCGATCATGCCGCCATCCATGCCCAGCGCGCTGAAGGCACTGTTCAGGTCATTGGTGTTCTTCACGTTGTCCAGGTTGCCCAAGACACTGTCCAGAGGCGACGACTTGCCGGACGAGCCACCGAGCAGTCCGCCCAGCAAACCCAGACCACCGTTACCCGACAGCATGCCCAGGCCCGGCGCGTCTTTGGTCAATTGTGAATAATCGGTCGAGTTCAACTGGTTCTTCGCCAGGCCCAACATGGCACCCGCGCCGCCGATGGCCTGTTCCGGGGTCACGTCCAGCGAACTCAACGCAGTCAGCAAACCCGCTGTTTGCGAAGTTGGCGCTGTCGTCGCGTTATCGCCGCCCTGCATGCCGGATACGGCACCGGCCACGTCGTTCAGACTGAATCCGGCGGCGAAGACCGGGCCGGTCGCCAGAGTCAAGAGCGAAGCCAAAGCAAAACCGCGTGAAATCTTCATCGAGACGAACTCCTGAACCCTGAAAGCCACCTGCAATCAAGTGGTGAAAACCAGCCGTTTGACTGGTCGTGACACTAATCGTTCCCGGCCATTGTGCAGCGCACCGCCCCGTCTGAAATCCAGTTCAGAAATATTTTTCCGGCGCTGCATCCACTGTTTGCCTGGCTGCGTATATCAAGCACGGACAGACATTCCTGGCCGATTCCTCAACTAGGACAATCACCATGAAGCGCACTTCGATTAAAGCTCCGTTGATCGCCAGCCTGCTGAGCCTGGCCGTGACCTGCGGTTTAGCCCTCAACACTGTGCAAGCGGCAGACATGAGCCACGACACTGTGATGGTCGGCGGCCAAGCCATGATGCCGAGCAAAGACATCATCGATAACGCCGTGAACTCGGCGGATCACACCACCCTGGTCGCTGCCGTGAAAGCCGCTGGCCTGGTCGACACGCTCAAGGGCAAGGGCCCGTTCACCGTGTTCGCACCGGTCAACTCGGCGTTCGCCGCCCTGCCCGCCGGCACCGTCGACACCCTGCTCAAACCCGCCAACAAAGCCACGCTGACCCACATCCTCACCTACCACGTGGTCGCCGGGAAACTCGACATGGCGACGCTGGCCCAGCAGATCAAGGCCGGCGGCGGTAAAGCCGAACTCACCACCGTCAGCGGCGGCAAGCTGTGGGTGACGATGAACGGCCCGCACAACATCACCCTCAAGGACGAAAAAGGCGCCACCGCCGACATCACTACCTACGACGTGTACCAGTCCAACGGCGTGATTCAAGTCATCGACAAAGTGCTGATGCCGAAAAGCTAAGCGCTGACGCCGGCCCTGTGCATCGGGGCCGGCGTTGCCTTGAGGTCTGTCGCCGTGAATGGAACAACTGCGCGCCGTGAACTAACCTCTGCCTGCAACCCTGCCTGCAACCGACAACGCATGCCGACTGACATTGCCTGGAGAATGGTCATTTCCACCGCCGACACCGAACCGCTCAGACAGCTACTCGCCCAATGCTCACTGGGCGACCGCCGTGCATTCGAGACGCTCTACCGCAGTGTTGCACCGCGCCTGCATGGCGTGGCCCTGCGCTTCATGGGGCGCAGCGACCTGGCTGAAGAAGTGCTGCAGGAAAGCTTCGTGCGTATCTGGAACAACGCCTCGCGCTACCAGGCGCATTTGTCGGCGCCGATGACCTGGATGATCAACATCACCCGCAACCAGGCCATCGACCAGTTACGCAAACACCGCGACCGGCGTCTCAGCGAACGGGAAGAACAGGCGCTGGTCGACGAAGCGCCCTCGGCCCATGAATTACTCAGCAGTGGCCGCGAAGCCAACGCGCTGAAGCGCTGCCTGGAGACCCTTGACGGTATGCAGCGCCAATCAATTACCGTGGCCTACTTTCAGGGGTTGTCCTGCTCTGAACTGGCCGACCATTTGGCGGCGCCACTGGGCTCGGTCAAGTCCTGGATTCGCCGCGGTATGGAGCGCCTGCGCAGGTGCCTTGAATCATGAACTATCAAAACAGACGCCTGCGCCGTGCCCTCGCCGCCGACTACGCCATTGGCCTGATGCCCGCCGCCGCCCGCCGACGCTTCGAACAGCTGCTGCTGGACGACGCCGAGCTGCGCGTTGAACTGGCCAAGTGGCAAGAAAGCCTGGCCAGCCTCAACGAACCGTGGGTGGAAGTGCCCGTACCCGATCGGGTGTGGGCGGCCATCAACGCGCGCATCGAGCCGCAAGAACTGCACGTGCCGACTAAACGTCCATTCTGGAACGGGTTGCGCGTAACGGTCGCGGCCTGCTCGCTGCTGGTGGCGGTGACCCTGGGCATTTTCTATAACCGCGACAGCGCCCAGTACAGTGCAACGTTGCTCAGCGCCAGCGCGCAGCCTGCCTTGCGGATCAAGGCTCACGACGATTATCTGCAAATCGAACCGTTGACCCTGGCCGCCGTCGACCCAGGACGCAGCCTCGAATTGTGGGCGATTCCAGCGGATGGCAAACCGATCTCGCTGGGTGTCATCCCAGTCGGTGGTAAAGGTCGAGTTGTGTTGAGCGATGAACAGCACGCGCTGCTGGGTAAACCGATAGCGCTGGCGGTCAGCCTTGAACCTGAAGGCGGTTCACCGACCGGACAACCGACCGGGCCGGTGTTGTATCAAGGGGCGTTAGCGGGGTTGTGAATCTGTTAACCCATCAACCATAAAAAAGGGCGACATCACTGTCGCCCTTTTTTCCGTCTTGCCCTAAGCCTTACGCCGCGCTGAACAACTTGTGCGGGTCAATCACAAACTTCTTCGGTACACCGGCATCGAATTCGCCGTAACCACGTGGCGCGTCGTCGAGGCTGATGACCTCAACACCCACGATGTCGGCAATCTTGATGCGGTCCCACATGATCGCCTGCATCAGCTGGCGGTTGTACTTCATCACCGGGGTCTGGCCGGTGTGGAAGCTGTGGGATTTGGCCCAGCCCAGACCGAAGCGGATGCTCAGGCTGCCCATTTTTGCGGCGGCATCGACTGCACCCGGATCTTCAGTCACGTACAGGCCAGGGATACCGATTTTGCCGGCAACCCGAACCACGCCCATCAGCGAGTTGAGCACGGTGGCCGGTGCTTCGTGTTTCACGCCGGCATGCCCGTGACCACGGGCTTCGAAGCCCACGGCGTCGACGGCGCAATCCACTTCTGGCTCGCCCAACAGCGCGGCGATCTGTTCGTGCAGCGGGGTGTCTGTCGACAGGTCGGCGATTTCAAAACCCTGAGCCTTGGCGTGAGCCAGACGGATCGGATTGACGTCACCGATGATCACCACCGCAGCACCCAGCAGGCGAGCGGAAGCGGCAGCTGCCAAGCCAACCGGACCCGCGCCGGCGATGTAAACGGTGCTGCCCGGGCCAACGCCTGCAGTCACTGCGCCGTGGTAACCGGTCGGCAGAATGTCCGAGAGGCAGGTCAGGTCACGGATTTTTTCCATGGCCCGATCGCGATCCGGCAGTTTCAGCAGGTTGAAGTCGGCATACGGCACCATCGCGTATTCGGCCTGGCCGCCGGTCCAGTCACCCATGTCGACATAACCGTAAGCACCGCCCGGACGCGCCGGGTTAACGCTCAGGCAGACACCGGTGTGCATTTCCTTGCAGGAACGGCAGCGCCCGCAAGCAACGTTGAACGGCACGGAGACCAGGTCGCCGATTTTCAGGTTTTCGACATCGCTGCCCTTCTCGATCACTTCACCGGTGATCTCGTGGCCCAGCACCAGACCGGTTTGGGCCGTGGTACGACCGCGCACCATGTGCTGGTCCGAACCACAGATGTTGGTGGAAACCACACGCAGGATGACACCGTGTTCGATCTTCCTGCCGCGCGGGTCCTGCATTTTGGGATAGTCGATTTTCTGTACTTCGACCTTGCCATTGCCGAGATACACCACACCACGATTACCAGACATGCTTTCACCTCGCTGTTGTTTTTATGTAGCGGTCGCGTCGCCCTGGATCGGCGGCGCGTTGATTGCTCGGGTTATTGCCTGTGAGTCTTGTGTTGTCTGTAAGGGCCTCATCGCGAGCAAGCTCGCTCCCACAGGGTTTTGTGTCATGCACAGATCTCAGTCACACCCTGAATCCAATGTGGGAGCGAGCTTGCTCGCGATGGCGATCTATAGAACTACTGTTCTGTTGGCGTTCAAAAACACTCGTCTTTCAATGTGATACCCAACGGCCCTTGCCAACGTCAGCCCTTCGATATCCCGGCCTTTGGCAATCAGGTCTTCGGGGTAATGGCTGTGATCCACTGCTTCCACGCCTTGGGCGATGATTGGACCTTCGTCGAGGTCGTTGTTGATGTAATGCGCCGTGGCGCCCACCAGTTTCACGCCCTTGTTGTAGGCCTGGTGATATGGCTTGGCGCCTTTGAAACCGGGCAGCAACGAGTGATGGATGTTGATCGCTTTGCCATCGAGCTTGCGACACAGCTCCGGCGACAGCACTTGCATGTAGCGCGCAAGCACCACCAGCTCGGCGCCGGACTCTTCGATCACCTGCCAGACCTGCCGCTCTTGCGCGGGCTTGTCGTTCGGGTCGAGCGGGAAGTGGTAATAGGGAATGCCATGCCAGTCGGCCAGCGGCTTGAGGTCCGGGTGGTTGGACACCACCGCGACCACATCCATCGACAATTGACCGATGCGCTGGCGATACAGCAAGTCGTTGAGGCAGTGATCGGCCTTGGAGACCATGATCACCACTTTGGGCCGGTGGTGCGGCGGGGTCAGTTCGAAAACCATACCGAACGCATCGGTCCGCTCGGCCAGACCTGCGCGAAACGCCTGTTCGTCGAAGGCGCCGGGCTGACGGAACTCCACGCGAATGAAGAAGCGGCCGGACAGCCGATCATCGAACGAGTGGTGCTCGGTGACGTAGCAACCCTGTTCGAACAGAAAACGGGTCACCGCATCCACCGTGCCCAAGACACTTGGGCAATCGGCGGTCAAAATCCATGTGTCTGGTGCGCGGCTCATAGTGCGGTGACTCCTGTTCGTGGGTGACCGGTGACGTCTCTGTGTTACGCCTGAACGCTTAGGCCATACTCAGCCGCCGCATCCTGCAACCACAGCCACCAGTAATCCGAAAAGCTGCGGCGAATCAGCAGCTCCCAAGTGTCTTCTGCGGTATGGCGAATCACCAGTTGCGACTTGGCGAACACCGTGCCCACCGCTTTGCCCACCGGGAAGTTGTTGGGGTGCACGTCGTAGCTGGTGGACTTCATCAGCACTTCGCGGACTTTCGGGCCGCTCAGCTCGAGAATCTGCTGACCGCCGCTGACGTTGACGATGGAGATGTGCAGATCGCCCAGCGCTTCGCGCAGTTTTTTCTCGGCGGCGAATTCTTCACCGCTCGGCACGATCAGCAGCCACTCGTCCGGGCCCATCCATTGCAGGCTGGTTTCGCCTTTGGCGACCACGGTCAGGGCGACTGGCAGTTCCAGGCCCAGGGCCTTGTGCACGCCAGCGGCGAAGGCCGGGTTGTGGGCATCGCCACGAAGGGTCAGGTGACCCAGGAGTTTTTTCTCACGCACGGTGACACCGGCGTTTTTACGGCCCTTGCCCACCAGGCTTTGCAGGCCCGCGTGGTGCAACGACGACTCGGCCTTTGCCCCAGTGGTTGGGCGCTGTTGGTAAACGTTGGCTGTGGTCATAAAGCACCTGTCTTGAATTCTGTTGGTTCCGGCCCTGGTGGTGGCAACTCTGCCGCCATCGCGAGCAAGCTCGCTCCCACAAGGGTTACGCGATCTCCTGTGGGAGCGAGCTTGCTCGCGATGCAGTCAACGCGGTGCAGCTGCCACCCCACAGGATTCGAGGCCACTAGATGTTCTGGCGATCGCCTTTCGGATCGAAGAACACCGAAGAAACGATTTCCGCTTCGATCACGCTGCCGTCGGCCAACGGCGCGAACACACGCTCGCCGATACGCTTCAAGCCGCCTTTGACCACACCCATGGCAAACGAATAGCCAAGGGAGTTGTGGGCGTAGCTGGAGGTCACGTGACCGACCATGCTCATCGGGATCGCTTGCTTGGTGTTGAACACCAGTTGCGCACCTTCCGGCAGCCATTTGGTCGGGTCGATCGGCTTGAGGCCGACCAACTGTTTGCGCTGATCACGCACACAGTCTTCACGGTTCATGCCACGCCAGCCGATCCACGAGAACGGTTTGGTGCGACCGACGCACCAGCCCATGTTCAGGTCGTCCGGGGTCATCGAGCTGTCCGTGTCCTGGCCGACGATGATGAAACCCTTCTCGGCCCGCAGGACGTGCATGGTTTCAGTGCCGTACGGCGTCAGGTTGTACTTCTTGCCCGCCTCGACGATTTTTTCCAGGACGCCCATGGCGTAGTCGGCCTGCACGTTGACTTCGTACGACAGCTCACCGGTAAACGAGATCCGGAACACCCGCGCTGGCACACCGCCCACCAGACCTTCTTTCCAGGTCATGAACGGGAAGCCGTCCCTGTCCAGGTCGATGTCGGTGACTTCGCTGAGCAGCTTGCGGCTGTTCGGCCCGGACAGGGTCATGGTCGCCCAGTGGTCGGTGACCGAGGTGAAGTACACCTTCAGGTCTGGCCATTCGGTCTGGTGATAGATTTCCAGCCATTGCAGTACGCGTGCAGCGCCGCCGGTGGTGGTGGTCATCACGAAGTGGTTGTCGGCCAGACAGGCAGTGACGCCGTCGTCGAAAACCATCCCGTCTTCTTTACACATCAGGCCATAGCGAGCCTTGCCCACGTCGAGCTTGGTCCAGGCATTGGTGTAGATGCGGTTGAGGAACTCACGCGTATCCGGGCCTTGAATATCGATCTTGCCGAGTGTCGACGCATCGAGCAGACCGACGCTTTCGCGCACGGCCAGGCATTCGCGTTTGACCGCGGCATGCAGGTCTTCAC
This sequence comes from Pseudomonas sp. GW822-FHT02D10, assembly GCF_058802345.1. Taxonomy (NCBI): domain Bacteria; kingdom Pseudomonadati; phylum Pseudomonadota; class Gammaproteobacteria; order Pseudomonadales; family Pseudomonadaceae; genus Pseudomonas; species Pseudomonas sp. GW822-FHT02D10. The sequence goes on along the minus strand of NZ_JBXAOB010000011.1, from coordinate 66,733 downwards.
CGTTTTTCGGGAAGTACCAAGGACGTTTCCACTGACCGACGTCTTCGAACTCGGCGCCGTTCTTCACGTGCCAGGCGTGCAGCGCGGTGTAACGCACTGGCTCGAAGATGTGCCCACAGTGACGACCGGCTACCGCACCGAAAGTCACCGGCGTGTAGTTCGGGCGGAACATGGTGGTGCCCATCTGCGGGATGGTCACGTTCAGCGAACGGGCGGCGATGGCCAGACCGTTGACGTTGCCGAGCTTGCCCTGGTCAGTACCGAAGCCCAGCGCGGTGTAGCGTTTGACGTGCTCGACCGACTCGAAGCCCTCGCGGGTCGCCAGTTCGATGGCGGCAGCGGTGACGTCGTTCTGCAGGTCGACGAATTGCTTCGGCGCCCGTGCGGTAGCCTTTTCGTGTGGCACCTGGAACAGCGCCAGCGTCGGCTCTTCCAGACGGCTCAGGGCTTTTGGCAATACGCCTTCGACCGCTTTGAAACCGGCTTCGCTGGCTGCGCGCACGCCGCCTTCAAAACCGTCGGCCAGAGAATCGCCGAGGCTGTAGACACCATTGATGCCGCCAACGCATACGCGTTTTTGCGGTGCTTCACCCGGGATGAAACCGAGGATGTCTTCACGCCAGATCGGTTTGCCGCCCAAGTGCGACGCCAGGTGAACCACCGGGCTGTAGCCGCCGGAACTGGCGACCAGATCGCATTCAAGCCATTCGCCAGGGCTGGTAACTGTGTGCGCCTTGACGTCGATTGCTGCAACACGAGCAGCCGTCACGCGCTTGCTGCCGCGTGCTTCGATGACGGCACTGCCGGTCAGAATACGGATGCCTTTGGCGCGTGCTTCTTCGACCAGCGCACCGCGTGGATTGCTCCGCGCATCGGCAACGGCCACCACTTGCAGGCCGGCGTCGAGCCAGTCCAGCGCCACGCGGTAAGCGTGATCGTTGTTGGTGGAGAGCACCATTTTCTTGCCCGGCGCAACGCCGTAACGGCGCACGTAAGTCGAGACTGCACCGGCCAGCATGTTGCCCGGCACGTCGTTGTTGCCATAGACCAGCGGACGCTCGTGGCTGCCTGTCGCCAGCACGACGCGCTTGGCGCGAACCCGGTGGATACGCTGACGCACCTGGCCAATCGGGGCGCGGTCGCCGAGGTGATCGGTGAGGCGTTCGTGAATGGTCAGGAAGTTGTGGTCGTGGTAACCGTTGACAGTCGCACGAGGCAACAGCAGCACGTCCGGCAAGCCCTTGAGCTCAGCGATCACGCTGGCCACCCATTCGGTGGCCGGTTTGCCGTCGAGGCTCTCACGGGTATCGAGCAGGCTGCCGCCGAACTCTTCCTGCTCATCGGCCAGAATCACTCGGGCACCGCTGCGCGCAGCCGCCAGGGCAGCCGCCAGACCCGCCGGGCCACCGCCGACGATCAGCACGTCGCAGTGCTGGTTCATGTAGTCGTAGGTGTCCGGATCGTTTTCGGTCGGCGAACGACCTAAACCTGCGGCTTTACGAATGTACTTCTCGTAAGTCATCCAGAACGATTGCGGGTACATGAAGGTTTTGTAGTAGAAACCCGGTGGCATCAGCTTGCCGCCGACCTTGCCGAGAATCCCCATCATGTCGTTGTTCACGCTCGGCCAGCCGTTGGTGCTGGTGGCGACGAGACCCTGGTACAGCGCCTGTTGGGTGGCGCGTACGTTAGGAATTTGCGTGGCTTCGGTGGCACCGATCTGCAGCACCGCGTTCGGTTCTTCAGCGCCTGCGGCGAAGATCCCGCGAGGACGCGAATACTTGAAGCTGCGACCGATGATGTCGACGCCGTTGGCCAGCAGTGCAGCGGCCAGGGAGTCGCCTTCAAAGCCTTTGTAGATCTGACCGTTGAAGGTGAAGCTCAGGACTTTGTTGCGGTCGATCCGTCCACCGTTGGACAGGCGATTGATCTGGCTCATACCTTCGCTCCCAGAGCCTGCGCGGCCGCTTTCGGACTTTCAGTCTTGTCGGTGAACTGTGGCTTGGTGCCGATCTTGTAGGTTTCGAGAATCTCGTAGGTCACGGTGTCACGGGTGACGTTGAAATACTGACGGCAACCGGCGACGTGATCCCACAGCTCGTGGTGCAACCCGCGTGGGTTGTCACGGAAGAACATGTAGTCGCCCCACTCCTCGTCGGTGCAGGTGTTCGGGTCCAGTGGGCGCGGGATGTGCGCCTGGCCGGATGCATGGAATTCCTCTTCGGAGCGCAGTTCGCCGCAGTGAGGACAGAAGATGTGCAACATAGGGATTTCTCCTGTTAGTGGGCGACCGCAGCAGCGCCGTGTTCGTCGATCAGCGCACCGTTGTGGAAACGGTCGATGGAGAAGGGTGCAGCCAACGGGTGCATTTCACCCTTGGCAAGGCTTGCGGCAAACACGTTGCCCGAGCCTGGAGTCGCTTTAAAACCACCAGTGCCCCAACCGCAGTTGAAGAACATGTTCGGCACCGGTGTTTTCGAGATGATCGGGCACGCATCCGGCGTGGTGTCGACGATGCCGCCCCACTGACGGTTCATGCGTACGCGAGACAGCACCGGGAACATCTCGACGATGGCCTGGATGGTGTGTTCGATCACCGGGTACGAACCGCGCTGGCCATAGCCGTTGTAGCCGTCGATGCCGGCGCCGATCACCAGGTCGCCCTTGTCGGACTGGCTGATGTAACCGTGCACGGCGTTGGACATGATCACGCTGTCGATAATCGGTTTGATCGGCTCGGACACCAGCGCTTGCAGCGGGTGGGATTCGATCGGCAGACGGAAACCGGCCAGTTTGGCCATGTGCCCGGAGTTACCCGCCGTGACCACACCGACGCGCTTGGCGCCAATGAAGCCCTTGTTGGTTTCAACGCCGATGCACACGCCGTTTTCCTTGCGGAAACCGATCACTTCGGTCTGCTGGATCAGGTCCACGCCCAATGCGTCAGCGGCACGGGCAAAGCCCCAGGCCACGGCATCGTGACGGGCCACGCCGCCGCGACGCTGAACGGTAGCGCCCATCACCGGGTAGCGAGTGTTTTTCGAGCAGTCGAGGTACGGAATCTCGTCAGCCACTTGCTGAGCAGTGAGCAGTTCGCCGTCGACGCCGTTGAGGCGGTTGGCGCTGACCCGACGCTCGGAATCACGAATGTCCTGCAGGGTGTGGCACAGGTTGTAAACGCCACGCTGGGAGAACATCACGTTGTAGTTCAGGTCCTGGGACAGACCTTCCCAGAGTTTCATCGCGTGTTCGTACAGGTGCGCCGACTCGTCCCACAGGTAGTTGGAACGCACGATGGTGGTGTTGCGCGCGGTGTTACCGCCGCCCAGCCAGCCCTTCTCGACCACGGCCACGTTAGTGATGCCGTGCTCCTTGGCCAGGTAGTAGGCGGTCGCCAGACCATGCCCGCCGCCGCCGACGATGACCACGTCGTAGACCTTTTTCGGGGTCGGCGTGCGCCACATCTTCTGCCAGTTTTCGTGGTGGCTGAGGGAGTGTTTGAAGAGGCCGAAGCCTGAGTAGCGTTGCATAGTCATTTACTCCAAAACCGCGCTCAGCGATAAACCGGGAAGTCCGCGCACAGGGCCGCCACGTGCTTGGCAACGTTGGCCTCGACATCGGCGTCGCCGAGGTTGTCGAGGATGTCGCAGATCCAGCCAGCCAGCTCAACGCACTGGGTAACCTTGAAACCGCGCGTGGTGACCGCCGGGGTGCCGATACGCAGACCCGAGGTGACGAACGGCGATTGTGGATCGTTCGGTACGGCGTTCTTGTTCACGGTGATGTGGGCACGACCCAAAGCGGCGTCGGCTTCTTTACCGGTCAGGCCCTGACGGATCAGGCTCACCAGGAACAGGTGGTTGTCAGTACCACCGGACACTACATCGTAGCCACGTTTGATAAAAACGCCGGCCATCGCCTGAGCGTTGTCGATCACTTGTTGCTGATAGACCTTGAAGCCTGGCTCCAGCGCTTCCTTGAAGCACACCGCCTTACCGGCGATCACGTGCATCAGCGGGCCGCCCTGGGCACCGGGGAAGACTGCCGCGTTGAGCTTTTTCTCGATTTCTTCGTTAGCCTTGGCCAGGATCAGGCCGCCACGCGGACCGCGCAGGGTCTTGTGGGTGGTGGTGGTCACCACGTCGGCATACGGCAGCGGGTTCGGGTACAGGCCGGCAGCGACCAGACCGGCAACGTGCGCCATGTCGACGAACAGCAGCGCACCCACCTTGTCGGCGATCTGACGGAAACGTGGGAAGTCCAGAGTCTTGGAGTAAGCCGAGAAGCCGGCGACTATCATCTTCGGTTTGCATTCGACGGCCAGACGCTCGACTTCGTCGTAGTCGATCAGGCCGGTTTTAGTGTCGATACCGTACTGCACGGCGTTGTACAGCTTGCCCGAGGACGACACCTTGGCGCCGTGGGTCAGGTGACCGCCATGGGCCAGGCTCATGCCGAGAATGGTGTCGCCAGCTTGCAGCAGGGCCAGGTAAACGGCGCTGTTGGCCGACGAGCCGGAGTGCGGCTGGACGTTGGCGTAATCGGCACCGAACAGCAGTTTGGCGCGTTCAATGGCCAGCGCTTCGACCTTGTCGACGTGCTCGCAGCCACCGTAGTAGCGCTTGCCCGGATAGCCTTCGGCGTATTTGTTGGTCAGGCCGCTGCCTTGCGCTTCCATGACACGCTTGCTGGTGTAGTTCTCTGACGCGATCAGCTCGATGTGATCTTCCTGGCGCAGCTCCTCGGCATTCATCGCCGCCAGCAGTGCATCGTCGTAACCCTTGATCTGGTCTTGCTTGCTGAACATCGCGTCTCTCCCAGCGGCGGCTTGTGCGCCTTTCGTCTCGGTGAGGCACGTACCTTTCGGCAGTGCCCTTTGGATGCGATGGTATGGCCGGCGCAGACAGGTCAAATGCCTATGGACGCCACGCAAAGGTGCGTTTACGACATACGCCCAAAGAGCGACCACTGACCGGCGCTCGCGACACACTCGGCAGCGCCTGCGCAGGTTCAACACAACGTCGCGCGTGGACATGTGCATAATTGCCTAACGTCTTTGTATTTTTCTGACAGACACATCGCGTGTGCTCCCCCGCCCATCTTGGGTACAGTGCGCACCATCATCGACCACGGAGCCGGCCATGACCGACAAGAGCCAACAATTCGCCAGCGACAACTATTCCGGCATCTGCCCGGAAGCCTGGGCCGCCATGGAGCAGGCCAATCAAGGCCACCAACGCGCCTATGGCGACGATGAGTGGACTGCGCGTGCCTCGGACGATTTCCGCAAACTGTTCGAAACCGACTGCGAAGTGTTCTTCGCCTTCAACGGCACCGCGGCCAACTCGCTCGCGCTGTCGTCGCTGTGCCAGAGTTACCACAGCGTGATCTGCTCGGAAACCGCCCACGTCGAAACCGACGAATGCGGCGCGCCGGAATTCTTCTCCAACGGCTCCAAGCTGCTCATCGCACGCACCGAAAACGGCAAGCTGACCCCGGAATCGATCCGCGAAATCGCCCTCAAGCGTCAGGACATCCACTACCCGAAACCCCGCGTCGTGACCCTGACTCAGGCGACCGAAGTCGGCAGCGTCTACACCCCGGAAGAAATCCGCGCTATCAGCGCCACCTGCAAAGAGCTGGGCCTGAACCTGCACATGGACGGCGCACGCTTCTCCAACGCCTGCGCGTTCCTCAATTGCGAGCCCGCCGATCTGACCTGGAAAGCCGGTGTAGATGTGCTGTGCTTCGGCGGCACGAAAAACGGCATGGCGGTGGGTGAGGCGATTCTGTTTTTCAACCAGAAACTCGCTGAAGACTTCGACTACCGCTGCAAACAGGCCGGGCAACTGGCTTCGAAGATGCGTTTTCTCTCGGCCCCGTGGGTCGGTCTGCTGGAAAACGAAGCCTGGCTCAAACACGCCCGCCACGCCAACTACTGCGCGCAGCTGCTGAGCGAGCTGGTAAGCGACATTCCAGGCGTTGAACTGATGTTCCCGGTGCAAGCCAACGGCGTGTTCCTGCAACTGTCGGAATCGGCCGTCGCCGCCCTGACCGCCAAGAGCTGGCGCTTCTACACCTTCATCGGCAAAGGCGGCGCCCGCTTCATGTGCTCGTGGGATACCGAGGTAGAGCGCGTGCGGGAATTGGCGGCGGATATTCGCGAGGTCATGACCGCCTGAGCCTGACCCCGTAGGAGCTGCCGAAGGCTGCGATCTTTTGATCTTAAAAATCAAAATCAAAAGATCGCAGCCTTCGGCAGCTCCTACGGGGACCGCGCATACCGCTCTCCCTCGCGACAACAGCCATCCCTTCTTCCCTGATCGCTCGCCTTGAAAGACTTCGTCTACATTGACTGGCGAGCCGTTTCTATCCGTTCAGATAAAAACAATCAGGAGCGAACGCATGTCACTACAAGGCAAAACCCTGTTCATTACTGGCGCCAGCCGTGGGATCGGCCGCGAGATCGCGTTGCGAGCAGCAAAGGACGGGGCCAACATCGTGATTGCCGCCAAAAGCGCCGAACCCCACCCCAAACTGCCCGGTACCATCTTCAGCGTCGCGCAGGAAGTCGAAGCCGCGGGCGGCAAGGCCCTGGCCCTGCAAGTAGATGTGCGCGATGAAGTCGCGGTGCGAGAGGCAATGGCCAAAGCCAGCGAGCATTTCGGCTGTATTGATGCGCTGATCAACAATGCAGGGGCCATTAAGCTGACCGGGGTTGCGCACATCGAACTCAAGCGCTTCGACCTGATGCACCAGATCAACACCCGCGCCGTCCTGCTGTGCAGCCAGGTCGCCCTGCCCTATCTGAAAAAGACCGGTGGACACATCCTCAACCTTTCCCCGCCGCTGAATCTGGCGAGCAAATGGTTCGCTCAATACAGCCCCTACACCGTGACCAAGTACGGCATGAGCATGCTGACACTGGGCATGAGCGAGGAATTCAAGAATTACGGCATCAGCGTCAACTCGCTGTGGCCACAGACCATGATCGCCACCGCCGCTATCGAATTTCAGCTGGGGTCGCGTGAGTCGTTCAAGCATGCGCGTACGCCGGCGATCATGGCCGATGCGGCGCATGTGATTCTGAGCAGCGCCAACCGCAGCATCACCGGGCGCTTGCTGATCGATGAGGAAATACTTCGCGAACACGGCGTGACGGCATTTGAACATTATCGATTCGCACCCGATACAAACGACCCGCTGATGACGGATCTGTTTATCGATTGAGCCGCTGCCGTCGGCACCACCGATCCCACGCTGTGAACGGGATCGGCATGGGCTTGCACCGAACTCACTTCATTAGTCAATTTTCGGAATCGACCTACATAAATACTTGAAATCCTTGTCGTAGACTGCCCGTCCTGACTACAAGGAGTGGTACTTATGGCTAATCATGGTTACATGACCATCACCGGCAAGGCTCAAGGACTGATTTCAGCGGGGTGCTCAACCCCAGCGTCTATTGGCAACAAGTGTCAAACAGGGCATGCCGACGAAATCATGGTGCTGTCTTACAGTCATAACATGGCCAATGTTGGAAATATTAATAAGCCAACGCACAATCCAATTATTATCACAAAGAACGTTGATAAATCATCTCCCTTACTCAGTCAGGCACTCTCAAGTAGAGAAGAAATAAACTGCTCGATTAGTTTTTACCGGATTTCTTCATTTGGCTTGCAAGAGAAATTCTACACGGTAGAGATTAGGGGCGGCATTATTTCAGACCTGACGGTTGATATGCCCCATGTGGTTTTGCAAAATGACGTCGAACCTCAAGAGCATGTTGCTATTCGCTATCGTGACATTATCTGGACGCACCACCTGGCAGGAACCAGCGGGTACAGTTCAAGGGAAAGTAACGAATGAGGCGGCTAAAGGATAATGGCAAGCCAAGCAGCTGCGATTTTTGGAAGGTAAGCCATGCTGCGAATTATTTGGCAAATCAAGCCTGCACATTAGGTGCTCGACATATTAAAGATGGCACGCTGCGCTTGCAATTTAACCGAGAGGTTTCTTATTTCGCAAGAAGCATTGTTAATGACGTTGAACAGGGCAAAAAAAGCCCTGAACAGGGTCTGAAGGAAATAAAGAAATAGCAGAGCAACCTACTGATCCAGTCATTGGAAGTTGCTCAAAAAGGCGTCGGTGCAATTGCCGGAGCACTTCAATTCGCAGCAGGTGCAGGGATATGCTACGGCTCAGTCGGTACGCTGTGCCTTTTCGCTGGTGCGCCTTTGATGGCTCATGGGGCCAACAATGCGTATGAAAACGGACGAAACTTATGGGAAGGCCGCTCAGATACACAGGGGCTCGTCAGGAAGGGTTACCAGGAGGTCGCAAAAATGATGGGCGCCGGAGTATTTGAAGCGGATATGGCTTATGGGGCCGTTGACTTGGGAATGTCCGCATATGGCGTCGGTAGACTGGTATTAAAGCCAGATGCATGGCGCCTGTTTAGATATGTAAAAACAGATTATGTTCGCGGATATGTTAACGTAAGTAAAGCAGCACTATCGTTCGAAGTGCTATCTGATGGAGTGACAATAAACTCCATGTACTTAGAAGCTAAAGAACATGGAAAATAGCACGTCGATTACAACAACTTTTTATTTGTTTTTTTCACTAATCGGATTTTTAGCATTTCGCTCTATCTCCAAAAACTTTTCCGGAGCTAATTTTAAACCTAAATGGTTCTGGATTTGCTTTGCATTGTCCATGCTTTGGGGGGTGATTCAATTAAATGTAGCCCGTTACGGCTATATTTTATTTTTCCCATCATCCAAAGATTTTCTTGTGAGTAATTATTTGGTTCGGTGGATCGCATTTATAAGCGCTATTTTTCAAACTGTTTGTATTCCAAGCAAAGAAAAACCGAGACGCTGGTTTTCGCGAAAGTAATCCAGGGCGTGTGCGCTGAAGGCAATGCAGAGGCCTGTGAAAAGGTGAAATTCACAGAAACCGGGAGCTTTGTTGGTGGGATTGCGGGAGGAGCTATTACAGGATCAGGTTTAAGTTTAGCTGCTCCCGCTGTTGCGAAGCTGTGTGCTGGCTTAGGTCTATTGGGTGTACCAACGGGGGGAACTTCCTTACTTGTGTGTGGTGTTGTTGTGGTCGGAGCAGCGTCTTTTGCCGGAGGATATATTGGTGGAAAAGGCGGCGAACAAATGGCCGATAAAATTTATGAGGCCATCAAGTGAGCCTAAATACCGCAGATAAAATATTTCTAGTTGTCGGGCTGTTGGATTTTGGAGGAATTTTTATTTACATTGGAGTCGTATTGCATATGGGCTATTCCAAAATTGATTTTTTGCTTAGCTGCTTCAAGAGCAGCCCTGCGGCTACAACCTTGGCGCCTCTTAGACACGGTGGGCCGTGGGGAAAGATATTGGTGGTCGGTGGCATCGCCAGCTTTCTCACCTTTCCCAAGTACTACATAAAGCGCGGAGGCATCAGCGCCGATGATATAAATAACTTCCCCTCTAAACTTAAACGCACATTGGTGGTCTTGCACAAAATCGGACTAGTACTCCTATTCGTAATGTTTGGAATTGGAGTGATAGCCGAGTTCGATCTTCTCTAAACGACCACCAGACCTTATATAGCGCTCGGCTGCGTTTGAAGGAGCTGAAGGGAAAACAGCCCAATGGGGCTTTTAGCCATGGCTATCGATAATTATGGCAAGCATGTTAATGAGAGGACATTTAGAAAGCTAATAAGAAATAGTCTATGGGCTGGCATCGCTTTATATTTAGTTGCTGCTTTTATTGGTCACAGGGTTAGATAAAAGTTGCTTCATGCTCGCTGCTGCCCAACCCCACAACTTTCCAAGACCTTTCCGACAACGTACTCTGTTGCCGCGCTTCAGCATCGCTCCTATAGTTTGAGCTCGCGGCAAAATCCGCGAATGACCTTGGCCGGTCGAGTGTAGGTAGGCGTCAGCGCTAATAACGTCGTTTCAGAGTCTTTTATCTGAATATCGTTTGCGGTGGCTGTGCGTGGGACACCTTCGGGTGTGCCGGTTCTCCTACCCGGTCGGCCAACCCGCGTACAGCTGCCACCTCTTTCGCTTGGCCGCGAAAGGTGGAAGCTCTTTCAGTAGGAGCTGCACCCATGAACGAACAAGTCATGCCTCGTTATCTCCCCGTCGATACCTACGACTCTGCAACCCCCGTGCTCTTCATCAACACCCACAAAGAACTCAGCGACCTGGCCGCGTGCGCCGCGCACCGGTTCACGGTGGTGCGCGACCTGATGGACACCTTGACCAGCCTGTCCCTCAAAGGCATCTCCGATTGCGACCTGACCCGCGTCACCCGTGGCGTGCATTTGCTCACCCGCGAAGGTTGCGCGGTGCTGGAGGTGATTCAGTTGCGGATGGGGCAGATGGAGGCGGGGTATAAAGCCAAGGGTTAGCGCTTCTGCACCTTCTGGCAAATCCGGCGCACGCTTCATGTGCTCGTGGGATACCGAGGTAGAGCGGGTACGGGAGTTGGCGGCGGATATTCGGGAAGTGATGAGCGCCTGAGCCTGACCCTGTAGGAGCTGCCGAAGGCTGCGATCCTTTGATCTTGAAAAGCAAAGTCAAAAGATCGCAGCCTTCGGCAGCTCCTACGCGGTTATTCGGCAGCTATCAAAGATAGTGGTCGATTCGACCGTGCTAGAACTCGATCCGCACATCCCCCTTCGGCACGCTGCAGCACGACAGGATGTAACCCTCGGCTTCATCTTCTTCGGTGATCCCGCCGTTGTGCTCCATCTCGACCTCCCCGCCCAGCTTCATCACCTTGCACGTTCCGCAGATCCCCATCCCGCAGGCTTTCGGAATCAGCAGACCAAGCTTGGAGGCGGCGGCGTGGACGGTTTCGCCCGGCGCCACGCGGATGCTTTTGCCGGAGGCGGTGAATTCCACCTCATGCAGGTCAGCGGCGTCGATTGCCGGCGCGTCGGCCGCTTGTTCGGCGTGTTCCACGGCGTCGGCGCGAGCCTCGGGTGGCGTGGCACCGAAAGACTCCTCATGGTAGCGCTTCATATTGAAGCCGGCGTTCTCCAGCAAGCGCTTGACCGCGTTCATGTAAGGCGTCGGGCCGCAGCAGAACACTTCGCGCTCAAGGAAGTCCGGGACCATCAGTTCGAGCATCTTGTGGTTCAGGTAACCGCGATACCCGGCCCATGGCTCACCGAAACCATGTTTTTCGCAGATCAGGTGCAGGCTGAAGTTTTCGATCCGCGACGCCATGTGTTCCAGCTCGCGGTGATAGATGATGTCTTTTGGCGAGCGGGCGCTGTGGATGAACGCCATATCGACATTGCCGTTGGTGTCGAAGAACCAGCGGGCCATGGACATGCACGGGGTGATCCCGACGCCACCGCTGAGGTACAGCACTTTCGGGTTCGGGAAGTCGATGGCGTTGAACAGCCCGACCGGCCCGTGCACCGCCAGCTCCTGGCCTTCGTGCAGGGTGTCGTGCAGCCAGTTCGAAACCTTGCCGCCCGGTACGCGCTTGATGGTTACCGAAAAGCTGTAAGGCACCGACGGCGAACTGGAAATGGTGTACGAGCGCATGATCGGCACACCGTCGATTTCCAGCTCCAGGGTGACGAACTGCCCCGGCTTGAAGAAGAACATGATCGGCTGGTCGGCCATAAAGCAGAAGGTCCGCACATCCCAGGTTTCCTGGATGACTTTGACGCAACGGACAATGTGTCGACCATTGGCCCAGGTCTGGGTGGTTACCGGATTCAGGAAACTATTGGACATGCTGATCTCCACGGCCGACTGTCGGCCTTATGTTGCCGATTCTGCGTATAGCGCAGACTGCCCATTTACCTATCTGCGACATTCACATGCTTATCGCGACCAGCCCACAACCACCGGGGGTTGAGCGTCGGGAACAGATTGGGGCATGTCGCCCATGGATAAGGTTCTGGCCCGCGCCGGCCCCACACTCGCCTCAACAGACAAACACTGTTTTCTGCCTTGCGTAGCAACCCTGATTAGCCACTATTCGCCGGCCACACAGATGGCCATGAGGACTTAAACGATGGACGTCACCACTACCCTGAGCTTGGGCGATCCACTGGAACCCGCACGCAAGGCCACCGCGCAAATGCTGCAGGAGCGCGAGCGTACGTTCTCGCTGCCACAGCCGTTCTACTCCGATGAGCGCCTGTTTGATATCGACATGCAGGAGATCTTCCAGAAAGAGTGGTTGATCGCCGGCATGACCTGCGAAATCCCGACCAAGGGCAACTTCCTGACCCTGCAAATCGGCAAGAACCCGATCATCGTGATTCGCGGCGCCGAAGGCGTGGTTCACGCCTTCCATAACGTCTGCCGTCACCGTGGTTCGCGTCTGTGCACCAGCGAAAAAGGCAAGGTCGCCAAACTGGTTTGCCACTATCACCAGTGGACCTACGAGCTTGACGGTCGCCTGCTGTTCGCCGGCAGCGAGATGGGCGACGACTTCGACATGAAGCAATACGGCCTGAAACCGGTGAACGTGAAGACTGCCGGCGGCTACATCTTCGTCAGCCTCGCGGAAAACCCGCCAGCCATCGATGACTTCCTGTCGACACTGAACCATTACATGGAACCGTACGACATGGAGAACACCAAGGTGGCGGTGCAAACCACCTTGATGGAAAAGGCCAACTGGAAACTGGTGCTGGAAAACAACCGCGAGTGCTACCACTGCAATGCGTCGCACCCGGAACTGCTGAAAACCCTGCTGGAATGGGACGACGTGACCGACCCACGTGCCGACCAGGCGTTCAAGGACCACGTCGCCGACTCTGCCGCTGCCTGGGAAGCCGAGAAGATTCCTTACGCTCACGCCAGTTTCGGCCTGCGTAACCGCATCGTGCGCATGCCGCTGCTCAAAGGCACCGTGTCGATGACCCTGGACGGCAAGCAAGGCTGCAAAAAACTCATGGGCCGGATCAAGAACCCGGACCTGGGCTCGATGCGCATCCTGCACCTGCCGCACTCGTGGAACCACTGCATGGGCGATCACATCATTGTGTTCACCGTGTGGCCGATCAGCGCGCAGGAAACCATGGTCACCACCAAATGGCTGGTGCACAAGGACGCCGTCGAAGGCGTGGATTACGACGTCGAGCGCATGCGTCAGGTCTGGGATGCCACCAACGACCAGGACCGTCGTCTGGCCGAAGAGAACCAGCGCGGGATCAACTCCACGGCGTACCAGCCAGGCCCGTACTCCAAGACCTATGAGTTCGGCGTGGTGAACTTTGTCGATTGGTACAGCGAGCGTCTGCTGAACAACCTGGGTGCAGAGCCTGCGCCTTACCTCAAGGGCGTGCCGGTTCACGGCTAACCGCAAAAGCATCGCGAGCAAGCTCGCTCCCACATTGATTGATGTTGTTCGTAGCATTTGTGAACACCACCAATCCCCTGTGGGAGCGAGCTTGCTCCGGGCGGCGTTCCGACGATGGCGGCCTACCTGTCACCACATCCCTCCCCTCGATACTCTCTCTCTCCCAAACTTAGAACTGTACGAAATATGATCTATTACGTTCCAGCCTATAAGGGACGTGGCGTGCAGCCTTCAGCAAACAAGTTATCCACACCTCCACCCACAGCAAATGGGGACAACTGTGGAAAGACTGAACGTTTTCTCCACAGAAACTGAAGAAAATCCGTGACTTATTCAATTGACCGGTTTTCGAGCGCTATTGGCTGTTTTTTGACCAAAAGCCTGTAAGCCGCGTTATTCGTGGCTCGCAGCGGACCGCGAACACCTTATCCACAGAAGCGCCAACAGACTTTGGGGGCAACTGTGCACATTATTCAGTGCGTTGTGGAAAACCGCGTCCAGGCTGCCTATTTCGTGGGTTTGAGCAGTCAATGGAGGGCAAAACCCGGCATTTGGTTATTTATTGAGCAGAAGCTTGAAAGCCACGATCTGTATGGCTTACAGCGGACAGCGAACATCTTATCCACAGAAGCGCCAACAGAGATTGGGGGCAAGTCGTGAACCGCCGATACCCTTATCCACTGAAAAAAGCTCGAAATAACGAGGGGTTAGGCTGGTCGTTTTTCGTACAAAGGCTTGCAGGGCTTGATCTGCATGGGGTGTAGCGAGGGGTGAACATGTTACCCACAGAAGCGCTAACAGGGATTGTGGGTAAATGCATAACAACTGTGGGAGCAGGCTCGCTCCCACAGGGATTTGCTTATGCTTAAGGCCGATACATCAAATAGGCTTCACCCGTGACCCGAATCATCGGGTGGGGCGTGATCTGGCAGGTATCGACGACACGGAAGCCATGTCGCTCATAAAACCGACGGGCACCGGTGTTCGCCGCATAGTCGATCAGGCTCAAGCCGTTGAGCCCCAGCTGGTTGGCACGGTCGTAAGCGTAGGCGAGGAATTGTTGGCCCAAGCCCTGATTGCGCCAGCCCTCATGCAGCGCCAGGCTCGAAATATAGAGGGTGCCGGGGATTTCCATCTTGGCATACGGCGCCAGGACCGGATCGGTTACGGGAGCTGCCAGCGGATCGTATCGCATCGCGTAGCTGTGCAGCATGCCGATGACCTTTCCCTCTGCCTGCGCGATCACACAGTTTTGATAGGAAAAATCCACATTTTCGCGAGCATAGCGACTGGCGCCGACATCCAGCAGGTCCTGGCCGGGCTGCGCCAGTTGGCTCCAGATGTAATCCGCGGCACCTTCTGATGAAATCTGAAACAAGCGGGCAATCTCCCGCGCATCCGCGCGCAGGGCCGAACGAAATTCAACTGCCATTTACCGGGCTCCACAGGAACGTTAGCGAACCACGCCTTCTTCAATCAGCAACTTGAGAATCGCCTCAGCTCCAGCCTCGGCACTCAACCCTTTAAGCACCTGCCCGCCACCGCCGCTGGCCTTGGCCGTGGCGGCTTTCATCCGGTCGGCACCGCTCTTGGCCTTGATCACTTTCAAGCGTTTTGGCCGTGGCTTGGCCGGTTGCAACGTTGCAACCGCCAGCAATTCATCGTCGATAATCTCAACGTCTTCCGCCTGCAACACCCCGCGCCGGGCCGGGCCGAAGGCGCTTTGCCGTGGCTTGGGCGCCGCGTTATCCACCGTGGCGAGAAACGGCAGGCGCACCTTCAAGCGTCGCCGCTGACCACGGGGCAAGGCTTGCAGCACCAGGGCCGAATGGCCGTCGATGGATTCGACCTGCGCCAGCCCGACCACCAGCGGCCAGCCCAGGCTTTCCGCCAGCAGGAACGGCAACATGCCCGAGCCTTCACCGGTTTCCGCCTGACTGCCGGTCAGCACGACCTGCGCCCCGGCATCGCGCAAATAAGCGGTCAACGCTGGCAGCGCATCCGCGCCTTGGGGTTGTTCGAGCACGTGCAGCTGTTCCAGGCCCATGCCCAGATAAGCACGCAGCGCAGGCTCCTCGACATCACCGGCATGCAGCACTTGCAAGTTATCCCCAGCCAGTTGCAGACCGAGTTCAACCGCCCGCGCATCCTGCTCGGCACGGCGTGGCCGGCCCGAAGTCGGGTGGGCGCCGATGGACACCAGGCTGATTACATGAGTACTCATAACCCTTTCCTTCTCTTAAGCCGCATCGCGCTTGGCGTCGTTGCGGTAAGCCTCTACCGCCGCGATCAAGGCCTGAAGAATTTCCGCGCTTTCGCCAATCACCGACAGGTCGGCGCGCTTGATCATGTCGCAGCCAGGGTCGAGGTTGATCGCCACCACCTTGTCGCAGGCACCGATGCCTTGCAGGTGCTGGATCGCCCCGGAAATCCCCACCGCCACGTACACCCGCGCCGTGACCCAGGTGCCAGAGGCGCCGACCTGACGGTCGCGGGCCATGAAACCATCGTCCACCGCGACTCGCGATGCGCCTTCGGTAGCACCCAACGCCGCCGCCGTCCTGTGGAAAAGATTCCAGTCCTTGACCCCGTTGCCGCCCGAGAAAATAAACTCGGCCTCGGCCATGGGAATGGCTGCCGGGTCGACTGCCACCGCGCCCAGGTCTTCGATCCGCGACAGACTGCGCGCAACCGTTGTGGATAACTCCACCGGCAACGCTTCGTGACGGGTTTCGCTGACCGGCTCGGCACATTCCACCGCCGCCAGAATCAACCGTGCGACAGGACGCGCCAAGTCTTGCAGACCAGCACCGGCGCGGCCGATGCACTCTTGGTCCTTGACCTGCCAGACCCGCGTGGCCGGGCGTTCGCCGAGTGCGGCGGCAAAGCGTCGACCCAGTTCACCACCACCGCTGCGGCTGTCCGGCAGCAGCCAGTGACGTGGGCTGAACTGGTTATCCACAGCCCGCAGCCCCTGCACCCGTTGTTCCGGTGCATAACCATCGAATTCCTCGCCATCGAGTACCAGCAGGCGGTCGACGCCGGCAGTGGCGAAAGCGTTTTCCTTGTGTTCGCCAAAAACCACCGCGAGCACCGCACCGTCCTTGCCGGCCAGTTGATGGGCCAAGCCCAGCAGGTCACGGTCGTGACTGCTCAAACGACCACCGACCATGTCCGGCACCACGCTGATGTAGAACGCAGGTGCAGCCACCTGATGCAGCGGCAGTTGTACCTCAACGGCCGCTGTACGCTTGGTCGCCCCGCCCTGTTGTGCACCACTGCGGTCAATCCGCTTGATGCCATTGGGGCCGATGAAACCGATGCCGTGAGGATTCTTGCGAATGATCCCGTTGGGGCCCATCCAACTGTGTTCCACCGGTTGCATGGCGGCGTGCAGCGGATGCAGACGGTTGCGGGCGATCCATTCGGCGCGCGGATCGCGGCGGATAATGTCGCTCATCAGTGGGCCTCCGCAGGTTGACGTTTAGTCGGTGCCGGTGACTTGCTCGGCGCCGCGTCTTCGAGCAGCGCATCGGCCACCAGTTCGGCGATGTCCTTGATCAGCGGCCGTGGTTCGACCACGCCTTCGAGCATCGCGGTGCACTGTGGGCAACCCACGGCCACCAGTTCTGCACCGGTTTCGCGGATGTCGTCCATGCGCATGTCAGGGATCCGTTGCTTGCCCGGAATGTCGGTGATCGGCGCACCGCCGCCACCGCCGCAGCAGCGCGAGCGGAAGCCAGAACGTTGCATTTCCTTGACCTCGATCCCCAGTGCTCGCAGCACTTGGCGCGGCGCCTCGTATTCGCCGTTGTAGCGGCCGAGGTAGCACGGGTCGTGATAGGTCACGCTGTTGCCTTTGTGCTGGCCCAGATTGAGTGCGCCAGCGTCGATGATTTCCGCCATGTAGGTGCTGTGGTGCTGCACCAGGTAGTTGCCATCGAAAGCACCGTATTCGTTCTTCAGCACGTGGAAGCTGTGCGGATCGCAGGTGACGATGCGGTTGAAGCTGTATTTGGCCAGGGTCTGGATGTTGCGTTTGGCCAACAGCTGGAAGGTCGCTTCGTCGCCCAGACGGCGGGCCACGTCGCCGCTGTCACGCTCTTCGAGACCGAGCACGGCAAAGTCGACTTTCGCGGCTTTCAGCACTTTGACGAAGGCGCGCAAGGTACGCTGGTTGCGCATGTCGAAGGCACCGTCACCGACCCAGAACAGCACGTCGGTGGATTTCTTCTCGCTGAGCAGTGTCAGGTTCAGGTCCGCCGCCCAGTTCATCCGCCCGCCCGGCGCGAAACCGCCCGGGTTGTCGGTGGCGATCAGGTTTTCCAGGACTTCGGCGCCCTTGTTCGGGGTCGCGCCTTTTTCCAGCGTCAGGTGACGGCGCATGTCGACGATGGCGTCCACGTGCTCGATCATCATCGGGCACTCTTCAACGCAGGCGCGGCAGGTGGTGCACGACCACAGGGTTTCCGCGTCCACCAGACCGTTGACGATCGGTTGATGCGGATTGCCAGCGTGTTCACCGATGGCTTTGCCTGGATAAGGACTACCCGCGAACTTGGCATCGGTGCCACCGGCCAGGCCGACCACCATGTCCTGAATCAGTTTTTTCGGGTTCAGCGGCTGGCCAGCGGCGTACGCCGGGCACGCCGCTTCGCATTTACCGCACTGCACGCAGGCGTCGAAGCCAAGCAGTTGGTTCCAGGTAAAATCCTTGGGCTTTTCCACGCCCAAGGGGGCTTGCGGGTCGTTCAGGTCAAGCGGTTTAAGACCCGTAGAACGACCACCACCAAAACGTTCGGCGCGACGGTGCCAGGCCAGGTGCAAGGCACCGGCGAAGGCGTGCTTCATCGGCCCGCCCCAGGTCATGCCGAAGAACAATTCGGATACGCCCCACAGCACGCCGACACCGAGGATCCCCGCCACCAGCCAACCGCCGAAGTTTTCCGGGAGGATACCCGCCACCGGCAGGGTCACCAGGAAGAACGACGCCGAGAATGCCAGCAAGCTTTTCGGCAGGCGCATCCACGGACCTTTGGATAAACGGGCCGGCGGGTTGCGCCGACGCAGGTACATAAAGATCGCGCCGACGAACATTACCGCCGTCATCAACAACAGTGCATAACCGAGGAAGCGGTTATGCAGGCCAAAACCGTGAACCAGAATCGCCAGCACGATGGACGCCACCGCACCACCCGCCGTGGCAACGTGGGTGTTGGCGATGTATTTGTCCCGCGCCACCACGTGGTGCAGGTCGACCATGTAGCGTTTGGGCATGGCCAGCAGGCCGCCGATCAGATCGACCTTGGACGCACGGCCCCGGCGCCACATAGCCACCCGCCGCAGCGCGCCCAGGACAGCCAGGCCCAGGGCAGCGAACAGCAGGATTGGAAGAAGGGTGTTCAACATGTGGAGCTCCCAAAGACCTCGGGGTCTTGCAGGCTTAACTACCTGGATGCCTTGCTCGATTCCTGTGGGAGCGAGCTTGCTCGCGATTCAGGCGACGCGGTGCATCAGAGGTTCCGCGTCATCGTTCATCGCGAGCAAGCTCGCTCCCACAGGGGATCCACAAGCTCTTAGAAATCCTTGCAGAGCCGCAACGCGTCGTAGATCGCCGCATGCGTATTGCGCTGGGCCACACAGTCGCCGATGCGGAACAGCAAGTAGCCGTCACCCGTCTGGCTCAACGATGGCTGAGGCTTGATCGCGAACAGGGCTTCGATGTCCATCTGGCCTTTGTTGCGCGAGCCTTCCTTCAGCGCGTAGTAGATTTCTTCGTCCGGCCGCACGCCGTTCTCGACGACCACCTGGTCGACCACCCGCTCCTCCTTGGCGCCGGTGTATTCGTTCTCCAGCACCGCCACCAGCTTGTCGCCTTCGCGGTAGACCTTATCGAGCATCATGTCGCCGGTCATGATCACTTCTTTCGGGTACATGCTGCGGTAGTAAGTCGGGAACGACGTGCCGCCAATCGCCACACCCGGTTTGATGTCGTCGGTGACGATCTCGACCTGGCTGCCTTTGTCGGCGAGGAAGTCCGCTGTCGACATCCCGGTGAACTCGCAAATGGTGTCGTAGACCAACACGTTCTTGCCCGGCGCAACCTTGCCGTCGAGGATGTCCCAACTGCTGACCACCAGGCCTTCAGCCGCACCCCAGTGTTCGTTCTGCTCCAGGAACGGATGACCGCCAACGGCGAGCACCACCACGTCCGGACGCAGGTCGAGAATGGTCGCCGCATCGGCCGCCACGCCCAGGCGCAGGTCGACTTTCAGACGCGCCAGTTCCAGCTGGAACCAGCGGGTGATACCGGCAATCTGATCCCGCTGCGGGGCTTTCGAGGCCGTGGTGATCTGCCCACCAATGAATTCTTTTTTCTCAAACAGGGTTACGTCGTGGCCACGTTCGGCCGACACGCGTGCAGCTTCCATCCCGGCAGGGCCGGCACCGACGACGACAACCTTGCGTTTCACACCGGTCGATTTCTCGATGATGTGCGGCACGCCCATGTATTCACGGGAAGTCGCGGCGTTCTGGATGCACAGCACGTCCAGACCCTGGTACTGACGGTCGATGCAGTAGTTGGCACCCACGCATTGCTTGATCTGGTCGACCTGGCCCATCTTGATCTTGGCGATCAGGTGCGGATCAGCAATGTGCGCGCGGGTCATGCCGACCATGTCGACGTAACCGCCTTCCAGAATGCGTGTCGCCTGGTTCGGGTCCTTGATGTTCTGCGCGTGCAGCACCGGGGCCTTGACCACTTCCTTGATACCGGCCGCCAAATGCAGGAACGGCTCCGGTGGATAACTCATGTTGGGGATAACGTTGGCCAGGGTGTTGTGAGTATCGCACCCCGAGCCCACGACGCCGATGAAGTCGATCATGCCGGTGTCGTCGTAGTACTTGGCGATCTGCTTCATGTCCTCATGGCTCAGGCCATCAGGGTGGAATTCGTCACCGCAGATACGGATGCCGACGCAGAAGTCCGGACCGACTTCCTTGCGCACTGCCTTGATCACTTCCAGGCCGAAACGCATGCGATTCTCGAAGCTGCCGCCCCATTCGTCGGTACGCTTGTTGACGCGCGGGCTCCAGAACTGGTCGATCATGTGCTGGTGCACGGCCGACAGTTCGACGCCGTCCAGGCCACCGGCCTTGGCACGTGCGGCGGCGCTGGCGTAGTTGCCGATCACCCGCCAGATTTCTTCCGGCTCGATGGTTTTGCAGGTCGCGCGGTGCACCGGTTCACGGATACCCGACGGCGACAGCAGGGTCGGCCAATGCTCGCCATCCCAACGGGAACGACGGCCCATGTGGGTAATCTGAATCATGATCTTGGCGCCATGCTTGTGCATGGCATCGGCCAGGTTCTGGAAGTGCGGAATGATCCGGTCGTCGGCCAGGTTGACCGACTTCCACCAGCCTTGCGGGCTGTCGATGGCCACGCTGGAGGAGCCGCCGCAAATCGCCAGGCCGATCCCGCCCTTGGCTTTCTCTTCGTAATACTTGATGTACCGATCGGTGGTCATGCCGCCGTCGGTGGCGTAGACCTCGGCGTGCGCGGTGCTGAGCACGCGGTTGCGGATGGTCAGTTTGCCGATTTGAATCGGTTGAAACATTGCTTCGAAAGCCATGGCGGGTTCCTCGACTTACAACGGCTTGACGGTGAACAAGCCGTCGTCGTGGCCTTCTTCGGAGCCACCGTAAACCTGTTCGGCGACGGTGCGAATCTTGCTGCCGCGCGCTTGCAGGATCTGGTCCATGGCACCGGCAAACCAGCCAGTGAACATGTAGTCGACCTTGCGTCCGACCTTGCCGTAGACGTAGACGAACGCCGAGTGTTCGAGCTTGACGCTGGCGGTGCCTTTGTCGAGGTCGATGTCCTGGATCTTGAACAGGCCCCAGCCACGTTGCGACAGGCGCTTCATGTAGTGCTCGAACACCGCAACGCCTTCCAGGCCGTGGCATTCAGCTTCTTTTTCACACCAGTGCCAGGCGGATTTGTAGCCGGCCTTGTAAAGGATCTCGGCATAGGCGTCAGCGCCCAGCACTTCCTCGATGCCCATGTGGTTGTTGACGAAGAAGTGACGTGGCACATACAGCATCGGCAGGGCGTCAGAGGTCCAGACACCGGTTTCGCTGTCGACTTCGATTGGCAATTGCGGGGCGATTTTGGCCATGGAAACTTAACTCCGGAAAATTTGTTGTGTTGCCCGCTGCACGGACGGCAGCGGGAAAGAATTCAGAGGTGCGGCGGCTTATTCGCCCCAGACGTCCTTGAGGACGTTCACCCAGTTTTCGCCCATGATCTTGCGCACTACGTGCTCAGGATGGCCGCGCTTGAGCAGCGTCTCGGTCAGGTTCGGGAACTCGCCCACGGTGCGGATGCCCAGCGGGTTGATGATCTTGCCGAAGCTGGTCAGACGACGGGCGTAGCCCTTGTCGTGGGTCAGCATTTCGAAGAAATCCTGGCCATGGCCCTGGGTGAAGTCGGTGCCGATACCGATCGCGTCTTCACCAACGATATTCATGGTGTATTCGATCGCTTCGGCGTAGTCGTCGATGGTCGAATCGATGCCTTTGGCGAGGAACGGCGCGAACATGGTCACGCCGACAAAACCGCCGTGGTCGGCAATGAACTTCAGTTCTTCATCGGACTTGTTGCGCGGGTGCTCTTTGAGGCCCGACGGCAGGCAGTGGGAATAGCACACCGGTTTTTTCGATTCGAGGATGACTTCTTCAGACGTTTTGGAGCCGACGTGGGACAGGTCGCACATGATGCCGGCGCGGTTCATTTCCGCGACGATTTCACGGCCAAACCCGGACAGTCCGCCATCACGCTCGTAGCAACCGGTACCCACCAGGTTCTGGGTGTTGTAGCACATCTGTACCACGCCAACCCCGAGCTGCTTGAAGATCTCGACGTAGCCGATCTGGTCTTCAAACGCATGGGCGTTCTGGAAGCCGAAGATGATCCCGGTCTTGCCCTGTTCTTTGGCGAGACGGATGTCGGCAGTGGTCTTGACCGGAATCACCAGGTCGCTGTTCTCGCGAATCAGCTTCTGGCTGGCGGCAATGTTGTTGATGGTCGCCTGGAACCCCTCCCACACCGAAACGGTGCAGTTGGCCGCGGTCAAACCGCCCTTGCGCATGTCTTCAAACAGCTCGCGGTTCCACTTGGCAATGATCAGCCCGTCGATAACGATGCTGTCGGCGTGCAATTCGGCTGGGCTCATCAGGCTGTCCCCTTGTTAGCGATTCATGCGCCGAATCGTCTGCCGGCGCTTTGGGTCAGCATATGCTTGAGGGACGGGGCAGCCGGGTGCAAAAACGACAGGGGAATTGCCGAAAGCGTCAATACGCGACAAAGGGTCTCACCAAGGGCGGTTTGCCCACCTGTTCTTTAGTTCGCGCTTGGGCCAGAATTCGCCGCATCACTGGATGCTTCACTGGAACAAGAGGGCGGCGACGCAATGAAATCGATCTTCCTGGCTTTGGCACTGATAGCGACTGGCGTACAGGCGGCTGAAGAAGCCGACAAGAACCCGTGCGATGCGGTCGAAAACGACGTCCAGACCCTGGAGTGCTCGGCCTATAGCAAAAACACCGCCGAACAACTGCTCAAAGACAACTTCCAGGGTTTGCTGGAGCGGATGAAAACCCAATACGCGAACAACAAGGCGCAGTTGGCAGACATCACCGGCAAACTCCAGACCGCCGAGCAGCTCTGGATGAAGTCGCGGGATGCCGATTGCGCGATTGCGCCGTTCCCCGCAGCGGTGGGCAGCAAGGCCTACACCATCGACCTGAACGATTGTCTGGCGAGCAAAAGCGACGAGCGGTCGGAGTTTTTGGAGTCGATCGGGCAGGAGTAAGGCGCTAGAACGTTTTCCATATCGACTCGAGCGCCATCAGCAGCTTCTGGCTTTGCGCCTTGTCGACGTCCAGCTCAGCGCAACGGGCAGTCCAGCCGGCGAAGGCATCCAGCGTCTGCTCGATGTACCGCTCTGGTTTGAGGAAACTGAAGGCCTTGCAGACCTCAACGATTGCCTTGCGCGAGGGATTGCCTCTACCTGCGAATGCCGTGGTGTGCTCATTGCCTCGCCCGCCCGTGCTGGAAAACGTCAGGTCGTAGGCCGGTGCCATTTTCCACCCGGCCAGTCCACCAAAGAACGAGAAGTTTTTGGCGTGGTCGTCACGATTGTGAGCCAGGGCATTGAAGACCATCAATCGGGCCATTTTCTCGACTTCGACCGCATCTTTGGTCATCGCCCAGGTCGCCCGCAGCAAGTCTGCGTAATCAAGGCTAGGCACGCGAAAGTCCGCATACAGAATGGCCGAAGCGCTCAGCATGTGGCGCTTGGCATTTGATTCACGATCAAAACGTTTCGTCGCGAAAAACCGTTCGACACCCTTGGCGGTTTCGACCTGGAACAGCTCCGATTCGGAAATCTCGACACCTGCTTTGCGCGCCATCAGCGCATACACCTGCTCGATGGCACCGCTGTCCCGGTGCTCGTCTTCGTTGCGGAACTTGATCAGCCAGTGCTCGTATCCCTCAGGCATGTCACCGAATGACGACACCGCACGACGCTTGTCCGGGGACAACCCGATCACCGCTTTGGGCCGTGCCCCGCCGGGGGAACCGCCGGCCAGACGCAAGGACGTGATGACCTCGTCGGTGCTGCCGGACAGTATCGTCTGCGATGCTTCATAGAGGGCCGCCAGGTCGAGGTCTTCCGAAGTCTCTATCGTTTCGAACATCGGCACGTATTCCAACGCGCCCATACTCCGGTCACCCATGTAGGCCAGGCGATCCAGCGGTCCGATAGCGTGGCGCTCAGTGCTCAACTCGCTTCGAAAGAAGCGATCCATGAGCAGCAATCCCCAGCCATCCGGCAACGAGTCGCTAAAGGCGCCATGCAAGCCGCTGAACAGCTGCGGGTCGGCGGCCCTCTGGGGATTCACCGAGAAGTCCATGTGAAACGGCGCAAGGTTGAACCCACTCGCCAACCAGCCCGGGTCATAGGAGAAAAACAGGCCCTGGCGAGGAATCGCGACCAGCTCGCCGACTCTTGCCCCCTGAAGCCTGACGCTGAGTGCGGTGACAGACTTCATGGACGACCTCGAGATCTGCCGTAGTTTTTAAGCTCCTGAAGACTCAGCGACGGCGGCGACATGAACAATCCGGTCAGGGGTTCTTCCACCCCAAGGCAAATAGCGATCAACAACAAGCCGTCGAGGGAAATCTTCCCGGTGGTTTCAAAGCGTTTGATATTTGACTCAGGCACGCCTGACTTCAGGGCGAGCGCTCGACGTGAGAAATTCTTGCTCAGCCTCAGCCTCTTGGCGTTTTCGGCGATCTGCAGTGCGATCTCGCCGGGCGAGTAAAGGACATGAGTAAGCGCCATGATTCGACCTCAGGGTGAATGCTGGCAAGTGTAGCAGCGAGACAACGCCACAAGAAATAACGGGCAATATATGGCCAAAAAACGACTTATTTTCCGCTTAACGGACAATATATTGTCTTTTATATATCAATAATTTTATTCCCATCACGTCATTGGATACCCAGCCGAACCGAACGCATCCAACAATCGTCAGCCCATCAGCTTTGACCGCTTGCGCCAGGTGCGCGACCATCACCCGCCACTCAATGCATCCCTCCAAGGCGAGTCCATGAAAATCTGCGGCATCGAAATCAAAGGCAGCGAAGCGATCATCGCCGTCGCTTCCCTCGACAATCAGGCGCTGAACCACATCGCCCTGAACACCAGGAAAATCGCCCTCGACGACGATGACGAAGCCGCCAACGTCAAAGCCTTCGCTGCGCAGGTCAGCGCGTTTGTTCGCGATAACGGCATCGAGCGCATCGCAATCAAGAAGCGCAGCAAAAAAGGCGAGTTCGCCGGCGGCCCGACCACGTTCAAGATCGAAGGGGTTTTCCAGTTGCTGGACAACTGCGACGTCACCCTGCTCTCACCGCAGACCATTAATGCGCAGAACAAAAAACACGATTTCGCCCTGCCGACCACGCTGAACAAGTATCAGCATGAGGCGTACAAGACGGCGTGTTCGGGGCTGATGAAGAAGTAACCCAGTCATCCAGACAAAGAGAATCCAATGTGGGAGCGAGCTTGCTCGCGATGGCGGCGTGTCAGTCAACATCAATGTCGAATGCGCCGGCCCCATCGCGAGCAAGCTCGCTCCCACAGGGGCTCTGCGGTGCTGTCGGCTCCTGCGTTCAAACCACCTCCCGCCCATCCCCCAACCGCCGTCGATCCTCCCGCGGACACTGCGCAAACCGCGTCCGATAACTGCGGGTGAAATACGACGGCGACTCAAACCCGCAGGCAATGCTCACTTCCAGCACGCTCATGTCGGTCTGGCGCAGCAGTTGCCGGGCCTTCTCCAACCTCAGCCCCAGGTAGAAATTGCTCGGCGTGTCGTTGAGGTGCAAGCGGAACAGGCGCTCCAGCTGACGTCGCGTCACCTTGATCGATTCCGCCAGTTCCAGGGTGCTGAGCGGTGGTTCGCTGTGCTGTTCCATTTCACCAATCACCTGCACCAGTTTCTTGTTGCTGATGCCGTAGCGCGTGGCGATCTGCATGCGTTGGTGGTCTTTGCGCGGGCGAATGCGCCCGAGCACAAACTGCTCGCTGACCTGGATCGCCAGTTCCGGGCCGTGGGCCTGAGCAATCAGATCGAGCATCAAGTCGATGGAGGCGGTACCCCCCGCCGAGGTGATGCGGCGGCGGTCGATTTCGAACAGTTCCTGGGTGACGCTGAGCTGTGGATAAGACTCCTTGAAGGCGTCGATGGCTTCCCAGTGCAGCGTCACGCGGTGGCCGTCGAGCAGGCCCGCTTCGGCGAGTACGAAACTGCCGGTGTCGATGCCGCCGAGGGTCACGCCGTCGTGATCGAGTCGGCGCAGCCAGTGCTCCAGTGTCGGATTGACGAACTTCAGCGGTTCGAAACCGGCGACCACCAGCAAGGTCGCACCCTTTTTCAGCGGTTCCAGCGCTGCATCAGCGTTGAGCGACATGCCGTTGCTCGCCAATACCGGGCCGCCGTCGGCGCTCAACACATGCCAGCGGTACAGCTCGCCGCGAAAGCGGTTGGCCACCCGCAGCGGTTCGATCGCCGAGATGAAACCGATGGCCGAGAAACCCGGCATCAACAAAAAGTAGAAATCCTGGGACATGGAACGCACTCGGATGGCGGGCAGCGTGTGGACGTTGATACGCCACTTGCAAGCGACAGACAAGAGCACAGGTCGCTGCAGTGCAAGAGCTGGTCGCCGCTGTGCGTTTTCTGCCCTGTTCAGCTGCGTAACGTGACATCACCGGCGCACAGAGACGCCGGACCCCACAATAATGACCTGCCGAGGATCCCACCATGAAACGACTGATCAGCAGCTGCGTTCTCGCACTCAGTGGTACCGCTTTCTTGAGTTCCGGCGCGATGGCTGCCGACCCCGCCGCGTGCCAGAACGTGCGCATGGGTGTGGTGAACTGGACCGACGTGATCGCCACCAGCACCATGACCCAGGTTCTGCTCGATGGCCTCGGCTACAAGACCAAACAAACCAGTGCTTCCCAGCAAATCATCTTCGCCGGCATCCGCGACCAGCGCCTGGACATGTTCCTCGGCTACTGGAACCCGTTGATGACCCAGACCATCACCCCGTTCGTCGCCGGCAAACAAGTCACCGTCCTCGGTGAGCCGAGCCTCAAAGACGCCCGCGCCACCCTGGCCGTGCCGACTTACCTGGCCGACAAGGGCCTGAAAACGTTCGCTGACATCGCCAGGTTCGAAAAAGAACTGGGCGGCAAGATCTACGGCATCGAACCAGGTTCGGGCGCCAACACCCAGATCAAGGAAATGATCGCCAAGAACCAGTTCGGCCTGGGCAAATTCCAGCTGGTCGAATCCAGTGAAGCCGGCATGCTCGCGGCGGTGGATCGCGCCGTACGACGCAACGAAGCCGTGGTGTTCTTCGGCTGGGCGCCGCACCCGATGAACGTCAACGTGAAAATGACTTACCTCACCGGCAGCCAGGACGCCCTGGGCCCGAACGAAGGTTCGGCCACCGTCTGGACCGTGACCGCCCCGAACTACGCCAGCCAGTGCCCGAACGTCAGCCGCTTGCTCAGCAACCTGACCTTCACCGCCGAAGACGAGAGCCGGATGATGCAACCGCTGCTCGATCACAAGGACGCCTTCGAGTCGGCCAAGCAGTGGCTCAAGGATCACCCGCAAGACAAGCAGCGCTGGCTTGAAGGCGTGACCACCTTCGACGGCAAACCGGCCGCCGAGAACCTGCAACTGACCAGTCAATAACACCGAAATGCCCCCCCTCTTCGCAGCCGGTTTCGGCTGCGAGCGGGATCGCTACGCCCAAAACTACGCCCCAAAACCACGCCCAGAAAATCAGGCCTGAAGGAAAACCCCACCATGAACCACGACGTCATCATCACCTGCGCACTCACCGGTGCTGGCGACACGACCGCCAAGAGCCCACACGTGCCGGTCACCCCAAAACAGATCGCCGCCGCCGCGGTAGAAGCCGCCAAAGCCGGGGCCACCGTGGTCCACTGCCATGTGCGCAACCCTGAAACCGGCAAGTTCAGCCGCGACGTGGCGCTGTATCGCGAAGTGATGGAGCGCATTCGCGAAGCGGACGTCGACATCATCGTCAACCTGACCGCCGGCATGGGCGGCGACCTGGAAATCGGCGCCGGCGAGAACCCGATGGAGTTCGGCCCGAACACTGATCTGGTCGGCCCGCTGACCCGTCTGGCCCACGTCGAAGAACTGCTGCCGGAAATCTGCACCCTCGATTGCGGCACCCTGAACTTCGGCGACGGCGACACCATTTACGTTTCCACCCCGGCGCAACTGCGGGCTGGCGCCAAACGCATTCAAGAGCTGGGCGTGAAAGCCGAGCTGGAAATCTTCGACACCGGTCACCTGTGGTTCGCCAAACAGCTGATCAAGGAAGGCCTGCTCGACGATCCGCTGTTCCAGCTGTGCCTGGGCATTCCATGGGGCGCACCCGCCGACACCACCACCATGAAAGCCATGGTCGACAACCTGCCGGCCAATGCGGTCTGGGCCGGCTTCGGCATCGGTCGCATGCAAATGCCGATGGCGGCCCAAGCGGTGCTGCTGGGCGGCAACGTGCGGGTCGGGCTGGAAGACAACATCTGGCTGGATCGTGGAGTCCTGGCGACCAACGGCCAACTGGTCGAACGCGCCAGCGAAATCCTCAGCCGCCTCGGCGCCCGCGTTCTGACCCCAGCCGAAGGCCGGGCGAAGATGGGCCTGACCAAGCGCGGCTGACCCCACACACAAAAACCTGTAGGAGCTGCCGCAGGCTGCGATCTTTTGATGTTGCTCTTAAAAAACAAGATCAAAAGATCGCAGCCTGCGGCAGCTCCTACGGGGATAACCGAATCTTTCAGGAAGTTGTCATGACCTTTATCACCGAAATCAAAACATTCGCCGCGCTGGGCAGTGGTGTCATCGGCAGCGGTTGGGTATCCCGCGCCCTCGCCCATGGCCTGGATGTGGTGGCCTGGGACCCGGCGCCTGGTGCCGAAGCCGCTCTGCGCAAACGCGTCGCCAATGCCTGGGGCGCGCTGGAAAAACAGGGCCTGGCACCCGGCGCGTCACAGGATCGTCTGCGCTTTGTCGCGACCATCGAAGAATGCGTGCGGGATGCCGATTTCATCCAGGAAAGCGCCCCGGAACGCCTTGAACTGAAGCTCGAACTGCACAGCAAAATCAGCGCGGCGGCCAAGCCCGACGCACTGATCGGCTCCAGCACCTCGGGGCTGTTGCCGAGCGAGTTCTACGAGGGCTCGACCCACCCGGAACGTTGCGTGGTCGGGCATCCGTTCAACCCGGTGTACCTGCTGCCCTTGGTGGAAGTGGTCGGCGGCAAGAACACCGCACCAGAAGCCGTACAGGCAGCGATGAAGGTCTACGAATCGCTGGGCATGCGCCCGCTGCATGTCCGCAAGGAAGTGCCGGGCTTTATCGCTGACCGTCTGCTCGAAGCGCTGTGGCGCGAGGCGCTGCACCTGGTGAACGACGGCGTGGCGACCACCGGCGAAATCGACGATGCGATCCGGTTTGGCGCAGGGCTGCGCTGGTCGTTCATGGGTACTTTCCTGACTTACACCCTGGCCGGCGGCGATGCGGGTATGCGGCACTTCATGGCGCAATTCGGTCCGGCACTGCAATTGCCATGGACTTACCTGCCGGCGCCGGAACTGACGGACAAGCTGATCGACGATGTGGTCGACGGCACCAGCGATCAACTGGGCAAACACAGCATTTCGGCGCTGGAACGCTATCGTGATGACTGCCTGCTGGCCGTGCTGGAGGCGGTGAAGACCACCAAGGCCAAACACGGCATGACCTTCAGCGAATAACTCGCCAACAGGTCCGCCCCCATCGCGAGCAAGCTCGCTCCCACAGGTAACCGAGTTCTATCAGAGGCATGCGGTTAAATGTGGGAGCGAGCTTGCTCGCGATAGCGTCAGTCCAGTCACCATCAATGTCGGAACACACATCATGCCCGCCCTCACCACTTACACCACCACCATCGCCCCCGACTGGGTCGACTACAACGGCCATCTGCGCGATGCGTTCTACCTGCTGATTTTCAGCTACGCCACCGATGCGCTGATGGATCAACTGGGCATGGACAGCAACAACCGCGAAGCCAGCGGCAACTCGCTGTTCACCCTCGAACTGCACCTCAACTATCTGCACGAAGTGAAGCTCGGCGCCGAGGTCGAGGTGCACACCCAGATCATCGGTCACGACCGTAAACGCCTGCACCTCTACCACAGCCTGCACCTGGTGGGCGGTGAAAAAGAGTTGGCGGGCAACGAGCAAATGCTGCTGCACGTCGACCTCGCAGGACCACGTTCGGCACCGTTCAGCGAACCGGTACTGAACAAACTGCTGGCCATGACCGCACTGCAAGCGGACTTGCCCACACCGGCCTACATCGGCCGAGTGATCGCACTACCGCCGGAAAAATAACAATCAAGACAAGGAGCTCGCATGAACACCGCCGCCGCTGTTGCCGACTTCCGCAGTTACCCCTTGATCAGCGCATTGACCGCCGTGCAAACCCTGGCGGATCACGTGCAGGTGAGGTGGGCCGATGGCCGGGTCAGCCCCTTTCATCACCAATGGTTGCGCGACAACTGTCCGTGCCCGGTTTGCGTGTATAGCGTGACCCGCGAGCAGGTGCTGGAAATCGTCGATGTCGCTGAAGACCTGTCCCCCTCCGTGACGCGGATTGATACCGAAGGCTGTCTGTCTATCGACTGGCTGGACGGCCATACCAGCCGCTTCGATCCCGGCTGGTTGCGCGCTCACGCCTATGACGATGAATCCCGTGCCGAGCGCAGCGTCGGCAAACCGAAAAGCCAGTTGTGGAACAGCCAACTGAAGCTGCCGGTGTTCGAGTATCCAGCGCTGATGGACGATCAAAAAGCCCTGCTGCAATGGCTTTTGGCACTGCGCGATATCGGCCTGACCCAAGTGCGTGGCATCCCCACCGAACCCGGCTCGCTGACGCACATCGCCAAACGGATTTCATTCATCCGTGAAAGCAATTTTGGCGTGCTGTTCAACGTGCAGTCCAAAGCCGATGCCGACAGCAATGCTTACACCGCATTCAACCTGCCGCTGCACAGCGATCTGCCGACCCGCGAGTTGCAACCGGGGCTGCAATTCCTGCATTGCCTGGTCAATGACGCGGACGGAGGCGAGAGCATTTTTGTCGACGGTTTTGCCATTGCCGACGCCTTGCGCCAGGAAGACCCCGAAGCCTTCCGTGCGCTGTGCGAAATCCCCGTGGAGTTTCGCAACAAGGACCGCCACAGCGACTATCGCTGCCTGGCACCAATCATCGCCCTCGATCCGCTGGGGCAAGTGTCGGAAATCCGCATGGCGAACTTCCTGCGGGGGCCGTTCGATGCATCGGTCGAGCAGATGCCCAAGTTGTACCGGGCCTATCGACGGTTTATCGCCATGACCCGCGAAGCGCGTTTCAGGCTCATCACCCGGCTCAATCCGGGTGAAATGTGGTGCTTCGATAACCGCCGAACCCTGCACGCCCGTAACGCTTTCGACCCCGCCAGCGGCGCCCGGCATTTCCAGGGCTGCTACATCGATCGCGATGAGTTGTTGTCGCGCATTTTGGTGTTGCAGCGGTAGACCAGACACCCATAACGACCTGATTCACAAGCAAAAAAAAGCCCCGATCAAGCCGTGACAGGATCGGGGCAGAATTTACTGTTGAGGAGCTGTTGCCCGAGGGTGACCAAACCTTCGCGAAGCCAGCTGAATCCAGTGTGCCCACTCCTCTCTCCCGCAAGTTAGCCGAAAACGACCTGTTCATAGGTATAGCGGCCATTGCGACAAATCGTCCTTGCCCCACCCCATCACCCCTACCAGAATCGAACCACGACACCGTTCCCTGAAGAAGGATTGCGTCATGATGTACGCCGATTTGATTGACCAGGAAGACCTGTTGGGCCAGCTCAAAGCTCTGGGGTTTGAAGTCCCGAGTGGTGCCACTGCCGAGCAGGCCTGTGAATGCGCAGTACGCGGTTTGAACGATGTGCGGGCCTCGACCCTGAGGACCATGGTCAAGCAGATGTACACCAGCAGCGCGACGATTCTACCCGCCGTGCGCCAGGCGATAGACAAACAGCTGTTGCCAGCATTGGCGGACTACCAGCAAAGCCGCCGCGCCTGATAAAACGCCATCACGAGCAGGCTCGCTCCCACAGGATTTACGCTGTCCTTGTGGGAGCGAGCCTGCTCGCGATGAAGGCGCTGCGGTTTACAGCCTTACGCTGGCAAACGTCGACTCATTACGCGCCTGACTCAACGCCGACATCGGCCCGGACAACGGTGCCAACACCAGCGCTTGCGGGATCGGCATCATCGCCACCTGTTGAGTGGTGTTGGAACCGACGCGCTCGTCACGCGGTGGAATGCCGAAGTATTCGCGGTAGCACTTGGAGAAGTGCGGGGTCGACACGAAGCCGCACACCGAGGCCACTTCGATGATCGACATCGGCGTTTGCTTGAGCAATTGCCGCGCGCGGATCAGGCGCAGCTTGAGGTAGTAACGCGACGGCGAGCAGTGCAGATACTTCTGGAACAACCGCTCCAGCTGGCGACGTGACACGGCGACGTATACCGCCAGTTCATCGAGGTCGATCGGCTCTTCAAGGTTGGCTTCCATCAGCGCGACAATTTCCTGCAACTTCGGCTGATTGGTGCCCAGCATGTGTTTGAGCGGCACGCGCTGGTGATCCTGTTCGTTACGAATGCGCTCGTAGACAAACATTTCCGAAATCGCCGCCGACAGTTCACGGCCGTGATCACGGCTGATCAGGTGCAGCATCATGTCCAGTGGTGCGGTGCCGCCGGAGCTGGTGAAACGGTTGCGATCGAGGGTGAACAGGCGAGTGCTCATGGCCACACGCGGGAAGGCTTCCTGCATCGACGCCAGACATTCCCAGTGCACGCTGCAATCGAAACCGTCCAGCAAACCGGCACAAGCCAAAGCCCAACTGCCAGTGCAGACAGCGCCGAGACGGCGCGACTGACGGGCCTGGCTTTGCAGCCACGACACGTGTTCACGGGTCACCGTGCGTTGAATGCCGATGCCGCCGCAGACAATCACGGTGTCCAGGGCGGGGGCTTTGTGCATGGAGGCGTCGGGGGTGATTTGCAGACCGTCACTGGCCCAGACCTGACCGCCATCGACGGTGAGGGTGCTCCAGCGATACAGTTCGCGACCGGACAATTGGTTGGCCATGCGCAGGGGTTCTACTGCGGAGGCCAGAGAAATCAGCGTGAAATTGTCCAGCAGCAAAAAGCCGATGGATTGAGGCGCACGGTTCTGGGGTTGAGCCCCGGAGTTGAACGACGTCATCGCGGTATCTCCTCACACAAAGCGGGTGATGGCCTCAGGCGGAGGCTCTTGTTATGGCCATCGTTCTCTTGCGTGAGACGGGGCTTTGTTATGACAGAGCAATTGCCATGCCTAAAGTTGAATGCACATTCAATAACTCCTGAAAACGACGTCGCGATGTGTCTATATGTGTCTATAGAGCTCAGTCGACGAGTCAGGGTTATCTGGCCGGCAGGCGCCCTGCCCCGCGGGGTGTGAGCAAATCGGTAGCACTTTTGGGAAGCGCATCAAAAGTGCCGGGAAAGAGTGTCACCCCAGGCACAGGTGACGAGCGGTCAGAGCCCAGAATGACGTCCGACCGTCGGGGGTATTTGTTGCCTGATTGCGACGCGCTAAAAGGTGGCGTTCATTTGGATCAGTGTTCACTTAGCGCGCAGTTTTGACTGGTCCGTCCTCATCGCGAGCAAGCTCGCTCCCACACTGGTTCTGCGTCGTTCACAAATCCAATGTGGGAGCGAGCCTGCTCGCGATGAGGTCTACGCGGTCTCAGCACTCAACCGCGCTGACCGCCAACCCGCCGCGCGAGGTCTCTTTATATTTGTCGTGCATGTCGGCGCCGGTATCGCGCATGGTGCGGATTACCCGGTCCAGCGAAATGAAGTGCTGGCCGTCGCCGCGCAAGGCCATTTGCGCAGCATTGATAGCCTTCACCGCGGCAATCGCGTTGCGCTCGATGCACGGCACCTGCACCAGCCCGCCGACCGGGTCGCACGTCAGGCCAAGGTTGTGCTCCAGGCCGATTTCCGCCGCGTTGCACAGTTGCTCCGGCGTCGCGCCAAGAATCTCCGCCAGCCCGGCCGCCGCCATCGCGCAGGCCGAACCGACTTCGCCCTGGCAGCCGACTTCGGCGCCGGAAATCGAGGCGTTCTTTTTACACAGAATCCCGACCGCCGCCGCACCGAGGAAATAGTCGACGACGTTGGCGTCCGTCACCACTTCGCTGAATTTCATGAAGTAGTGCAACACTGCCGGGATGATCCCTGCCGCGCCATTGGTCGGTGCCGTGACCATCCGCCCGCCCGCCGCGTTTTCTTCGTTGACCGCGAGGGCGAACAGGTTGACCCACTCCATGGCGCTCAAGGTCGAACCGATCACGTTAGGCTTGTTCAGCTCTTGCAGGCTGCGATGCAACCTGGCGGCGCGGCGGCGCACGTTCAGCCCGCCAGGCAGGATGCCTTCGTGCTTGAGGCCCTGTTCGACGCAGTCCTGCATGGCGCACCAGAGTTTCATCAGGCCGCTGCGGATTTCCTCTTCCGAACGCCAGACCTTCTCGTTCGCCAGCATCAGCTCGGCGACACGCAGGTTGTGCTTCTGGCACAGGGCAAGCAGCTCCTCTGCACTGGAAAAATCGTAAGGCAACACGGTGCGATCCAGATCGACCACGCCGCTTGAGGCCTGTGCTTCATCAACGACAAAACCGCCGCCGACTGAATAGTAAGTGTCACGATGCAACTCACCGTGCTCACCTTCAGCCACCAGGGTCATCGCATTGGGATGGAACGGCAGGTTCTCATCGATCAGACGCATGTCCCGCGCCCAAATGAAGGGCACCGGCAAGCGACCGTCGAGCAACAGTGTGTGGGTTTCACGCAAGGTGTCGATGCGCACGCCGATTTGCGACGGGTCGATCGCGTCCGGCCATTCGCCCATCAGGCCCATGATCACCGCGTTGTCGCTGCCGTGACCGATACCGGTGGCCGACAACGAACCGAACAGCTGGACCTCGATCCGCTGCACCTGCTCCAGCAGCACCTTCTCGCGCAACGACTCGACGAACAACGCCGCAGCGCGCATAGGCCCCACAGTGTGCGAACTAGAGGGGCCAATGCCGATTTTGAACAGGTCGAAAACACTGATAGCCATGACGTGCGAGACTCCTCGGTGAGCATATTCCAGACGCCAAAACGCCCGGTGGCGGAGCTGCTACGCTCAAGCTGCAATCCGCCGAGATGAGCGCATCATCGGGCTTTTGCGATGTCGCTCGACGTCTCACACCGACGTACCCATGCCCACCAACGCCGCCGGCCGCAGACGCTACGTTTTGGCCGTTTTTTTGCGGTTCAGAGGACTAAAAAGCGCTGAATAAAGCTGTAAACGACCTCACCGACACTGGATGCGACCATCCCTGTACTGGATACGACGCACCCTGTAGGCGTCAGAATTTCACTGGTCCATGATCAGTCTCGACTCGATTGCACGGCGCCGTGGTAGAGCAGTCTTCACACGCCCACCAACCGCAACACCCATAAGTGCGGTCAGAACACCGCCAAAAAAAACACTCAGGAGTCCACCCATGAAAATAGGTTCCCCGTCGTTGTTGTTGGCCGCCATGCTGAGTCTGCCGCTTCTGGCTCACGCCACAGAACCGGCACAGTGCAGCACCGTAAACTTCTCCGATGTCGGCTGGACCGACATCACCGCTACAACGGCGACCACCAGCGTCGTGCTCGACGCGTTGGGCTACAAGACCAAGACCACCATGATTTCCGTACCGGTGACCTACAAGTCCCTGGCCGACGGCAAGAACATGGATGTGTTCCTCGGCAACTGGATGCCGACCATGGAAAACGATATCAAGGCCTACCGCGATGCCGGCACCGTGGAAACCGTGCGGACCAACCTCAAAGGCGCCAAGTACACCCTGGCGGTGCCACAAGCGCTTTACGACAAAGGGCTGCATGACTTCAACGACATTGCCAAGTTCAAGAAAGAACTCGACGGCAAGATCTACGGCATCGAGCCGGGTAACGACGGTAACCGCCTGATCCAGAGTATGATCGACAAGAACGCCTTCGGCCTCAAAGACGCTGGCTTCAAAGTGGTCGAGTCCAGCGAAGCCGGCATGCTCTCGCAAGTCGACCGCGCTCAGAAGCGCGATACTGCTGTGGTGTTCCTGGGCTGGGCACCGCACCCGATGAACAAGCGCTTCAAGATCCAGTACCTCACCGGTGGCGACGATTATTTCGGCCCGGATTTCGGTGCGGCGACCGTCCTGACCAACACCCGCAAGGGCTACACCCAGGAATGCAGCAACGTTGGCCAGTTGCTGAAAAATCTGGAGTTCACCGTCGACATGGAAAGCTCGCTGATGGGCAACATCCTGGACGACAAGATGAA
This sequence comes from Pseudomonas sp. GW822-FHT02D10, assembly GCF_058802345.1. NCBI lineage: Bacteria > Pseudomonadati > Pseudomonadota > Gammaproteobacteria > Pseudomonadales > Pseudomonadaceae > Pseudomonas > Pseudomonas sp. GW822-FHT02D10. Next base: position 30,250 of record NZ_JBXAOB010000011.1, on the reverse strand, counting down.
GCCTGAAGCGGCCGCCAAGGCCTGGCTGAAAAAGAATCCAAAGGTACTCGATACCTGGCTCGCTGGCGTGACCACCATTGACGGTAAACCAGGCCTGGAAGCCGTGAAAGCCAAGCTTGCACAGTAATCGTTGACGCCGGGCGAGTTCGCTCGCCCGGGCTGTTTTTTTCCTTGCATGCGGACGTTCACTACCATGCTGATTGATCAGAAAATCCCTTTAGGCCAGTACATCGCTGCCTTCGTAGAATGGCTGACGAAACACGGCGCCAGCACATTCGATGCGATCGCCACGACACTGGAAACGATGATCCACGGCGTGACGTTTGCGCTGACCTGGTTCAACCCGCTGGCACTGATCGGATTGATCGCATTGCTGGCCCACTTCATTCAACGCAAATGGGGCCTGACCGCTTTTGTCATCGCCTCCTTCCTGCTGATCCTCAACCTGGGTTACTGGCAGGAAACCATGGAAACCCTCGCCCAGGTGCTATTCGCCACCTTCGTCTGCGTGATAATAGGCGTGCCGTTGGGCATCGTCGCCGCGCACAAACCAATGTTCTACACGCTGATGCGTCCGGTGCTCGATCTGATGCAGACCGTACCGACGTTCGTGTACCTCATTCCTACCCTGACCCTGTTCGGTCTGGGTGTGGTCCCGGGTCTGATTTCAACGGTAGTGTTTGCGATTGCCGCGCCTATCCGTCTGACCTACCTGGGCATCCGCGATGTGCCGCAAGAACTGATGGACGCCGGCAAGGCCTTTGGCTGCTCGCGCCGCCAGCTGCTCTCCCGTATTGAACTGCCCCACGCGATGCCGAGCATCGCAGCCGGTATCACCCAGTGCATCATGCTGTCGTTGTCGATGGTGGTGATCGCGGCACTGGTGGGCGCCGATGGCCTGGGCAAACCCGTGGTCAACGCACTGAACACTGCTGATATCGCCCTGGGCTTCGAAGCCGGGTTGGCGATCGTACTGCTGGCGATCATGCTCGACCGTATCTGCAAACAACCCGACGCCAAAGTAGGGGGTGACGCATGAGCATAATCCGCTTCGATCAGGTCGACGTGGTCTTCTCCAAGGACCCGCGTGAAGCCCTGAAACTGCTCGACCAGGGCATGACCCGTGACCAGATCCTGAAAAAAACCGGGCAAATCGTTGGTGTTGAAAAAGCCAGCCTGGACATCGAGAAAGGCGAAATCTGTGTACTGATGGGCCTTTCCGGCTCCGGCAAATCCAGCCTGCTGCGCTGCATCAACGGCTTGAACACGGTCAGCCGTGGCAAGCTGTTCGTCGAGCATGAAGGCCGGCAGATCGACATCGCCTCTTGCACCCCGGCAGAACTGAAAATGATGCGTACCAAGCGCATCGCCATGGTGTTCCAGAAGTTCGCCCTGATGCCTTGGCTGACGGTGCGCGAGAACATCAGCTTCGGCCTCGAAATGCAGGGTCGTCCCGAGAAGGAACGCCACAAACTGGTCGACGAGAAGCTCGAACTGGTCGGCCTGTCCCAATGGCGTAACAAGAAACCCGACGAACTCTCTGGCGGCATGCAGCAACGTGTGGGTCTGGCCCGCGCGCTGGCAATGGACGCCGACATTCTGCTGATGGACGAACCCTTCTCGGCCCTCGACCCGCTGATTCGCCAGGGCCTGCAAGACGAACTGTTGGAACTGCAACGCAAGCTGCACAAGACCATCGTGTTCGTGAGCCACGACCTCGATGAAGCGCTGAAGCTTGGCAGCCGTATCGCGATCATGAAAGACGGCCGGATCATCCAGTACAGCAAGCCGGAAGAAATCGTCCTCAACCCGGCCGATGACTATGTGCGGACCTTCGTGGCGCACACCAACCCGCTGAACGTACTGTGCGGTCGCAGCCTGATGCGCACGCTGGACAACTGCAAACGCATCAACGGTTCTGTATGCCTGGATCCGGGCGGCGACTCCTGGCTGGACCTGGCAGAAGGCAACACCATCAAGGGCGCACGCCAGAACGGCGCGAGCCTGGACCTGCAGAACTGGGTACCGGGGCAGGCGGTTGAAGGTCTGGGCCGTCGACCAACGCTGGTGGACTCGAACATCGGCATGCGCGACGCGTTGCAGATTCGTTATCAGACCGGCAACAAGCTGGTGCTGCACGACAACAACCATGTGGTGGGGATTCTCGGCGACAGCGAGCTGTACCACGCGCTGCTCGGCAAGAACCTGGGGTAAGACAGCAGACACAAAAACGCCGCGAGAGGATCGCGGCGTTTTTGTGAGTACACAGAACCTGTGGGAGCGAGCCTGCTCGCGATGAGGGCCTTACATTCAACATCAATGTTGACTGACCCACTGCTATCGCGAGCAGGCTCGCACAGCGTTGAAAACCGACCTCGAAGATCTCACGCGCGTACGTAACGACGACTTGTCGCAGACTTTATTTTTTGTTGATTGAACGTTCAATAAAAACAAAATAGACTGATCCTCAATCCGGTAACCCTTTTTCGTCCACCGGAAGGCCCAAGGAGAAGTGCAAGATGCCCAAGGTCGGTATGCAACCCATCCGCCGTCAGCAGTTGATCAAAGCCACATTGCAGGCCGTCGATCAGGTTGGAATGGGGGACGCCAGCATTGCGCTGATCGCCCGTTTGGCCGGTGTCTCGAATGGCATCATCAGTCACTATTTTCAGGACAAGAATGGCCTGATCGCCGCCACGATGGGGTATCTGATGAGCGTCCTCAACGAGAACATCACCGCGCGCCGCCAGGCGCTGGGAGATAACAGCCCACGGGCTCATCTTCAGGTGATTATCGAAGGCAACTTCGACGCCAGCCAGGTCAATGGCCCGGCAATGAAAACCTGGTTGGCCTTCTGGGCCACCAGCATGCACCAACCGTCGTTACACAGGTTGCAGCGGATCAACGACCACCGTCTGTATTCCAACCTGTGCTGCGAGTTCCGCCGAGTGCTGCCGCTTGATCAAGCACGCAGTGCGGCACGCGGGCTGGCAGCCCTGATTGACGGTTTGTGGTTGCGCGGCGCGCTGTCGGGAGACGCTTTCGACACCGAGCAGGCGCAATGGATCGCTTACGAATATATGGATATCCAACTGGCTAAGCAGGAGCTGCTGGAGCACACATAACCGCTCGGCCCCTGAACGGCTACTGATCAGCGATGCCCACGCTTTACGGCACGTCCAGTGGTTAACGCCAACAACTCATGCACTTGCGAGGACACTATGGCCCGTTTCGAACTGCAAAAACTTTACATCGACGGCGGTTACTCCGACGCCAGCGGCGACGCCACCTTCGAAGCCATCAACCCGGCTAACGGTGAAGTTCTCGCCACAGTGCAACGTGCAACCTTCGCCGACGTCGAACGCGCTGTCGTCAGCGCCGAAAAGGGTCAGAAAATCTGGGCCGCGATGACCGCCATGGAGCGTTCGCGCATCCTGCGCCGTGCCGTTGATATCCTGCGCGAGCGCAACGATGAACTGGCCGCACTGGAAACCCTGGACACCGGCAAGGCGTACTCCGAAACCCGCTACGTCGACATCGTCACCGGCGCTGACGTACTGGAATACTACGCAGGCCTGGTGCCAGCCATCGAAGGCGAGCAAATCCCGCTGCGCACCACGTCGTTCGTTTACACCCGTCGCGAGCCACTGGGCATCGTGGCCGGTATCGGCGCGTGGAACTACCCGATCCAGATCGCTCTGTGGAAATCCGCTCCAGCCCTGGCGGCCGGTAACGCGATGATCTTCAAGCCCAGCGAAGTCACTTCCCTGACCACCCTGAAACTGGCTGAGATCTACACCGAAGCGGGTCTGCCAGCGGGCGTGTTCAACGTTCTGACCGGTAGCGGCCGTGAAGTCGGCACCTGGCTGACCGAGCACCCACGCATTGAAAAAGTCTCCTTCACCGGCGGCACCGACACCGGCAAGAAGGTCATGGCCAGCGCTTCCGGCTCGTCCTTGAAAGACGTGACCATGGAACTGGGCGGCAAATCCCCGCTGATCATTTTCGACGACGCCGACCTCGATCGCGCCGCCGACACTGCGATGATGGCCAACTTCTACAGCTCCGGTCAGGTCTGCACCAACGGCACTCGCGTGTTCGTACCGAGCCACCTGAAAGCGGCTTTCGAAGCCAAGATCGTGGAACGCGTTGCGCGCATTCGCGTCGGTAACCCGCAAGACGAAAACACCAACTTCGGCCCACTGGTCAGCTTCGCCCACATGGAAAGCGTGCTGGGCTACATCGCCAAAGGTAAGGAAGAAGGCGCTCGCCTGCTGTGCGGCGGCGATCGTCTGACCGAAGGCGAATTCGCCAAAGGTGCATTCGTGGCGCCGACCGTGTTCACCGACTGCACCGACGAGATGACCATCGTTCGCGAAGAAATCTTTGGCCCGGTGATGAGCATCCTCACCTATGAAACCGAAGAAGAAGTGATCCGCCGCGCCAACGACACCGAGTTCGGTCTGGCCGCTGGCGTCGTCACCAAGGATCTGAACCGCGCTCACCGCGTGATTCATCAGCTGGAAGCCGGTATCTGCTGGATCAACGCCTGGGGCGAGTCCGACGCCAAGATGCCGGTCGGCGGCTACAAGCAGTCGGGTGTTGGCCGCGAGAACGGCATCAGCTCGCTGAACAACTTCACCCGCATCAAATCGGTACAGGTCGAGCTGGGCGATTACGCCTCGGTTTTCTAAGGCGGCATCTGCTTCGCCTGCGAGGCCGCCATCGCGAGCAAGCCCGCTCCCACAGGAGTCCTCATTCCAATGTGGGAGCGAGCTTGCTCGCGATCGAGTGCGCAGCACTCGCCATGGCCTGACCTGACCAACTTCAACGAGGGTGCATTCAATGTCCCAGGAATACGACTACATCATCATCGGGGCCGGCTCGGCCGGTAACACCCTGGCGACCCGTCTGACTGAAGACGCAGGCGTCACCGTCCTGCTGCTCGAAGCCGGCGGCCCGGACTACCGTTTCGACTTCCGCACGCAAATGCCTGCAGCACTGGCGTTCCCACTGCAAGGCCGTCGCTACAACTGGGCCTACGAGACCGATCCAGAACCACACATGGACGGCCGCCGGATGGAATGCGGTCGCGGCAAAGGCCTCGGCGGTTCTTCGCTGATCAACGGCATGTGCTACATCCGCGGTAACGCCATGGACTACGACGGCTGGGCGAAAAACCCTGGCCTGGAAGACTGGAGCTACCTGGACTGCCTGCCGTATTTCCGCAAAGCTGAAACCCGTGACATCGGCCCGAACGACTATCACGGTGGCGAAGGCCCGGTCAGCGTGACCACGCCTAAAGCCGGCAACAACCCGCTGTTCCACGCGATGGTTGAAGCAGGCGTGCAGGCCGGTTACCCGCGTACCGAAGACTTGAACGGCTACCAGCAGGAAGGTTTCGGTCCGATGGACCGTACCGTGACGCCTAAAGGCCGTCGTTCAAGCACCGCGCGCGGCTACCTGGACATCGCCAAAAAGCGTTCGACCCTGAACATCGTCACCCACGCCCTGACCGACAAGATTCTGTTCGAAGGCAAGCGTGCGGTCGGCGTCCGTTACCTGGTGGGCAGCGCCGAAGAGCCCGTTGAAGCCCGCGCACGCAAAGAAGTGTTGCTGTGCAGCGGCGCGATCGCTTCGCCGCAGATCCTGCAACGCTCCGGCGTCGGCTCGGCGAAGCTGCTCAAAAGCCTGGACATCCCCGTGGTTCACGACCTGCCAGGCGTCGGCGAGAACCTGCAGGACCACCTGGAGCTGTACCTGCAATACGCGTGCACCCAACCGGTTTCGCTGTACCCGTCGCTGCTCTGGTACAACCAGCCGGCCATTGGCGCCGAGTGGTTGTTCAACGGCACCGGTATCGGCGCCAGCAACCAGTTCGAAGCCGGCGGTTTTATCCGTACGCGTCCGGACTTCGAATGGCCGAACATTCAGTATCACTTCCTGCCGGTGGCGATTAACTACAACGGCAGCAACGGCGTGAAAGAGCACGGCTTCCAGGCGCACATGGGTTCCATGCGTTCGCCAAGCCGCGGCCGCATCCAGGTTAAATCCAAGGATCCGCGCCAGTACCCGAGCATCCTGTTCAACTACATGGCCACCGAGCAAGACTGGCAGGAATTCCGCGACGGCATCCGCCTGACCCGTGAAATCATGCAACAGCCGGCACTCGACGCGTTCCGTGGTCGCGAGCTGAGCCCAGGCATCGAGGTGCAAACTGACGAGCAACTCGACAAGTTCATCCGTGAACACGCCGAAACCGCGTTCCACCCGTCCTGCTCGTGCAAAATGGGCACCGACGAAATGGCCGTGGTCGATGGCCAGGGTCGCGTCCACGGGATGCAGGGCCTGCGTGTGGTCGATGCCTCGATCATGCCGCTGATCACCACCGGTAACCTGAACGCGCCAACGATCATGATCGCCGAGAAAATCGCCGACAAGATCCGTGGTCGTCAGCCATTGCCTCGCAGCAAGGCCAAGTACTACGTGGCGGGCGACGCCCCGGTGCGTGGCAAGCCGTTGCGTGACGTGAGCCCTGCCGCGCAGTAATCGCCCAACCGCAGCCGTACAAAAAAACCCGCCGCCTTGTAAAAGGTTGGCGGGTTTTTTATTTCCTTCCAAACAAGTTCATTACGGACACTCCCATATCACACGACATACCTGCCCCCAATAAAACAACTAACAAAACTTGCAACACTTATATAAACCCAAACATCCAAAAAACCACTAGAGTTCATTCAACCCATAACAACAGCCACTCAAGGACCGAGATGAAAGAGCACAAAATCCACAACACAAACACAAACACAAACACAAACACAAACACAAACACAACACTCACCGTGGACTTTTTCCGACAAGAGATCGCCAAGGAAAAGACCATTTACCTAGACCTCAGCTATTTAACCGGCACCATCGAATCATGGTGGAAAAAAACAACAGTCAAGACATCCATACTTTAAAAACACAATTAGTCAGCCTATTCCAAACTTACCTACACGCCGAAGATATATTCCACTTCGACAAGATCGGCCTGATCAATGAACATGTCGCTGCCGCCTGTGTAAAAAATATATTTACGCTTGACTCCCCAAAGCTGGCGTTAACCGTGCACGAGGCGCTCGCTGACTTGTTTCACCTGACCGACATCAAATATGAGTACGAAGAACACAAAGCCTTATATCTAAAGCCCTCTGCAGAACAGCACCGAGAGTGGGGTAACGGACATGGCGATATCACCCCGCACTCAGACGACCTGTATGAAGATTTGAATGTCGACTACCTGGCGTTAACGGTGTGTCGCGACACGACAAAAACGCCCACCGCTTATTATTATCCAAACGACTTGCTCAGCCACCTGTCGGATGAAGACATACAGACCTTGCTCAGGATGAAAGCCGTATTTATATCGGGTAAAAACGTCAACGGACGCAAAGAGCGAATCCGTCATGTCGTCAATTATTCAGAAACCTACGGCTTTCAGTTCTCGCTGGACTTTCGCATCGATGTGAATAGTGGAGAACGAATGCGCGCACTCAAGGGTGGCCAAGCCGTGCTGGACAAAATACGGGAGGGTCTGCAGAGCGCGAAACATAGCGTCTCAACGGCCGAGACGGGAACGTTCCTGATAATGGCCAACCACAAAATACTGCATGCGCGTCCAACGCTGAATATCAGCGCAGACGAGGTCAGGGAAAAAGCGAACACCTCGACGTTTGCCACGACTCCGCGCCTGTTGTTTCGTAGCAAAGGGCCTAGAAGACAGTACTACTCGATGGATGAGTCTGGATGCACCAGGACTGCCGACAGATGATCACCTGCAAACCGAACGTTCACTCCTCGGCGGCAAATGTGTTCAATGAAGGTTCACGCGACGCCGTTGCATTTGGAGTCGCGTTCATCTTTCTCTATTTGTCGATTGGTATTTTGGGGGCAACACAATCGCTGTCGCTCGGTCAGACGTTAGCGACAACGTTGTTGATTTTTTCCACGCCGTTGCAGTTTTTGCTGTTACAAAATCACAACGAAGGATGGTTATTGATTCCCATCATCCTGACACTCAACGCCCGCTTTATATTGCTCTCAGCGACATTGGCGCCGCATATAAAAAATACCGCCATGGTTAAAATAATGGCATCGTCAATTCTAATTACGCCCTCAATATTTACGGCTTGTATTACGCGTTTCAAATATCACACAGACCATCCGTTTGCCTACTTGGTCGGTGTTGGGCTACCCATACTCTTGGCATCGACCATCTGCACTTACATCGGCTTCGTCGCTGGAGTAAACCTTACTTCAACGGTCGTATATGCAACGATGACAATCTTGCTGCCTCTGCAATTTACCGCACTGGCCGGCAAGCATTGGCCTCATTACGCCGATGTATCCAGCTATTGGTTGGGCTTTATCGGGGCACCGCTGCTTGTCTATGTATTCAAGGATTACAACTTGCTACTCAGCCCCTTTGCGATCGGTGGACTGGTCGTGCTGATTGAAAACTACCGCACGCAACCAAGAGAATCCCTCTCATGACGCTATGGTTTCTAATAGGCTTTGCCGCCCTGACAGCATTTGTTTTTCGCACCCTGCCGTTTGTATTTAAAAACAGCACAGCACTCACCAACACCCAAGGTTCATTTTATCGATTTATCAGCTACAGCGCACAAGCTATGCTGGGTGTCATTATTTACGACACCGCCTTCAACAAACTGGATGCGCTGAGCTTACTGCAACAATTTAAACTGCTGGATGCGCTGAAATTGGCCCTATTAGCGGGCACATTTATTGTCGTCGCTAAAACAAAGAGAATAGCGCCCAGTTTTCTTGCAAGCTTATTGATTTATCTGGGGGCACTTGTCTATCTACAGGGTTGGAACTAGTACCCTGGATGGTCATTCGGTTATTGATTCGGGCCTATTGCGGGCAAGCCACGACAAGGCTTGCCCGCTTGAGCCTCGCGACAGATCAGAACCTCTGCTTTCCTCACATTGCTTCACCCTTGATCCCACCCCCCGCGCAGGCCTAATCTAGTCACCGCGCAAACGTTTCACCCCCCGCCCCCATCGACAAGCCGCCACCTGGCTGGCCACGAGGCTTACTCATGTTTGATGTCGTGTCTTCGAGCAAATGGCCCACCGGCTACCTGATCAACCCAAACGTAGAACCCCTCGATCCACAGTGGCTTCAGGCATTCAGCAAGATCCCCGCCGCCGCCGTCAGCGACTGCCTGGGTCGCAACGTCGGTGGTCTGGGTTTGAAAGCCTTCCACGGCAATGCGCCGATGCTGGGCAGTGCGCTGACGGTTCGTGTGCGTCCCGGCGACAACCTGATGATCCTCAAAGCCATGCAGATGGCCCGCCCGGGCGACGTGCTGGTGATCGACGGTAGCGCCGACCTGACCCGCGCCGTGTTCGGCGGCATCATGCGCGCCATGGCCCTCAAGGCCGGGATCGTCGGCGTGGTGATCAACGGCGCCCTGCGTGACCTCGACGAGTGGCAAACCGGTGAGCTGCCGGCCTACGCCATCGGCGGCGTGCACCGTGGTCCGAGCACCGACGGTGGCGGCGAAATCAACGTACCGATCTCCTGCGCCGGCATGCTGGTTGCCCCCGGCGACCTGATGATTGGCGACGGTGACGGCGTAGTCGCTGCATCGCGCAGCGAACTGCCGGAACTGCTGGTGCGATGCCACGACCTGCTGGCACGGGAAAAGGCTACGCTGGCGGCTATCGAAGCCGGAACGCTGGACCCGGATCGGTTTGACGCCATCCTGCGCGCCAAGGGTTGCCCGGTTTAAACAGCCCGTAGGAGCTGCCGAAGGCTGCGATCTCTTGACGGTTTCAAACACGCAGAACATCAAGATCAAAAGATCGCAGCCTGCGGCAGCTCCTACAAATGCGAAAGCAGCCTCAAGGTCGCCGCCACTCACAAGGAGGTTCTCCAATGTTCGATTTCCACCCCCGGCTCAAGCAGCGTTTCGCTGCCCTGCGCACGGGCGCTGAATTCTTTTCGCTGCGCTATGTGCGCGAGTCGGGTCAGTATCTGTCGGTACGCAAGAACGTTGCCGAGCCGCCACACCTGAGCCGTGACGAAGGCGCGATGCTGACCGCACGGGTCAATGGCGTCGAAGCCTACGCCGCGACCAACGACCTTTCGCCATCAGGCCTGCAAGCCGCCCTCGACCGCGCCGAACAACAGGCCCGCTCGATCGCTGCCCACGCCCTGCTCGACCTGCGCCAACAAACGGTTTCCAGCGAGCGCGACGATTACCTTTCACCGAATCTTGCACAACCGTTCCCGTCCCTCAGCGATTGCTACCAACTGCTCGGCGCCGAATCCGCCGCCGTGCCCAAGGACGAACGGCTGGTGAACTGGCAGGTCAGCATCGGCATCACGCACGTCGAGCAGATCTACCTCAACAGCGCCGGCGCCGAACTGCGTCAGGCGCAACGCTTCGTTTACCCAGGGCTGGATGTCACCGCCTACGACGGCAACGACAGCCAGACCCGTAGCCTGGGCCGTGAGAACTTCGGTCAGCAAGGCGGCGCGGACGTGATCAGCCGCTGCGGACTGATCGGCGCCGGTCCGACCGTTGCCGATCAGGCGCTGCAATTACTGCTGGCGCCGAACACCCCGCAAGGCAAACGCGACCTGCTGCTGATGCCGGACCAGATGATGCTGCAGATCCACGAATCCATCGGCCACCCGCTGGAACTGGACCGCATTCTCGGCGACGAGCGCAACTACGCCGGCACCAGCTTTGTCAAAACCAGCGACTTCGGCAGCCTGCAATACGGCTCCACACTGCTCAACGTGACCTTCGACCCGGACATTCCCGAGCAGCTCGCCAGCTACGGCCATGACGACGACGGCACGGCTGCAAGCAAACAATTTCTGATCCGCGAAGGCTTGCTGATCCGTCCGTTGGGCGGCGCGCTGTCGCAGTTCCGCGCAGGCCTCGACGGCGTCGCCAACAGCCGCGCCTGCGGCTGGAACCGTCCACCCATCGACCGCATGGCCAACCTCAATATCGAGCCTGGCGACCAGTCGCTGGAACAGTTGATCGGAGGCATTGAACACGGCGTGCTGATGTCGACTAACCGCTCATGGTCAATTGACGACGCACGGAATAAATTCCAGTTCGGCTGCGAATGGGGTCAGTTGATTGAAAACGGCGAACTCAAAGGCGTGGTGAAGAATCCGAACTACCGGGGCATCTCCGCGCAATTCTGGCGCAACCTCAGTGCCGTTGGCGACGTCAGCACCTTCAAGGTGCTCGGCACGCCGAACTGCGGCAAGGGCGAGCCGAATCAGGTGATCCGCGTCGGCCACGCCTCGCCGGCCTGCGTGTTCAGCAACATTGATGTGTTTGGAGGAGACGCCTGATGAGTACGACGTTGAGTCAGGTCGAGCAATTCAAAGGACTGGTGGCATGGTTGCGCGGTGCGGTGCGCGAGCCTGAACAATTCACCTTGAGCTACGCCGCCGAATCGTCGGCGTTTGTGCGCTTCAACCACGGCAAAGTGCGTCAGGCTGGCCAGGTTCAGCAGGCCAGCCTCGGTTTCAAACTGATCAATGACGGTCGGCACGCGGACCTGAGCATCACCTTGGCCGGTGATCCCGAGGTCGACCTTCAGCGCTTGGCCGAAGGCCTGCAACAGCTGCGCGAGACCCTACCGTTGTTGCCGCAGGATCCGTATCTGCTGCTCAACCACACGAGCTGGCAGAGCAAGAACGTGCAGGACCATCCGCTGCCGGATACCGAACAGGTGATCGCCGAAATCGCCCGCGCCGCCGAAGGGCTCGATCTGGTCGGTTTCTACGCGGCCGGGCCCATCAGCCGGGGCTTCGCCAGTTCGTCCGGTGCTTTCGGCTGGCATCAAGCCAACAGCTTCAACTTCGATTTCAGCCTGTTCCATGCCAACGGCCAAGCGGTGAAAGCCAGCTACGCCGGGCACGACTGGAACAGCGAAGGTTTCGCCAAACGCTTCCAGCAGGCCCGCGAGCAACTGGAGTTTTTGGGGCGGCCACTGCGCACGTTGGCGCCGGGTCAGTACCGCGCGTATCTGGCGCCGGCGGCGCTGGAAGAAATCGTCGGCATGCTCTGCTGGGGTGGTTTCTCGGCGCAGTCGATTGCCAGCAAAAGCAGTCCGTTGCAAAAGCTCTACGCGGGCGATAGTGCGTTCAGCCCACTGCTCGCGCTGGATGAAAAAGTCAGTGGTTCCCTGAGCCCGGCATTTTCCAACGAAGGTTACCCGCGTAGCGATCTCGGCTTGATCGTGGCGGGCAAGGCTGGCGAACGGTTGGTGGGCTCGCGCAGCGCCGCCGAATACGGCCTGACCGCCAACGGCGCCAGCGGCGGTGAGTCGCCAACGGCCTTGAATATGGCAGCGGGTGCATTGCCTGAAGCCGAAATCCTCAAGCAGCTCGGCACCGGCTTGTACATCAGCAACCTGTGGTACCTGAACTACTCGGATCAACCCGCCGCGCGCCTGACCGGCATGACCCGTTTCGCGACCTTCTGGGTCGAGAACGGCGAGATTCAGGCGCCGGTCAGCACCATGCGCTTTGATGACAGCGCCTACAGCCTGCTCGGTTCGCAGCTGGAAGCACTGACGAGTGAACGCGAACTGATTCTGTCGGCCAGCACTTACAGCCAACGGGCCACGGCTTCGGCGTTGTTGCCGGGGGCGTTGGTCAGCCGGTTGACCTTGACCTTGTGACAGCGCAAAAGATCGCAGCCTTCGGCAGCTCCTACAGGTGTATGCGCTCGGCGTAGGAGCTGCCGCAGGCTGCGATCTTTTCGGGTACACACAAAACAACAAACTCTCTCTCACACGAGGTCCCATGCCCAACCGCCCCACTCTTGATGCAACAACCGCCCGTTGGGTCCCCTGGGTGGTGGCGATTGCGTTCTTCATGCAGTCCCTCGACGGGACCATCCTCAACACCGCCCTCCCCGCCATGGCCCGCGACCTGGCCGAAGACCCGCTGCGCATGCAGGGTGTGATCATCGCCTACATGCTTACGGTCGCCTTGCTGATCCCGGCGTCGGGCTGGATCGCCGACCGCTTCGGCACCAAGAAAATCTTCTTTGGCGCGATCCTGTTGTTCAGCCTCGGCTCCTTGCTCTGCGCGCTCTCCAGCACCTTGAGCCTGCTGGTCGGTGCCCGGGTGATTCAGGGGCTGGGCGGCGCGTTGATGCTACCGGTCGGGCGACTGGTGGTACTGCGCGCGTATCCGCGCTCGGAACTGGTACGGATCATGGGCTTCATCACCATTCCCGGCCTGCTCGGACCGTTGATCGGCCCGACCATGGGCGGCTGGATGGTGCAATACCTGACCTGGCACTGGATCTTCCTGATCAACCTGCCGGTCGGGCTGGTCGGCTGCTACGCGGTCTGGAAGTTCATCCCGGATCTGCGCGGCTCTGAGCGCACGCGCTTCGATGGCTTGGGTTTCCTGCTGTTCGGCGCGGCGATGGTGCTGATCACCATTGCCATGGAAGGCCTGGGCGAGTTGCACCTGCCACATTTGCGGGTGATGTTGCTGCTGTTTGGCGGTATGGCGTGCCTGGCGGCATATTGGCTGCGGGCCGGGCACATTGAGAATCCGCTGTTCGCACCAGCACTGTTCAAGACCCGGACCTTTGCCGTGGGGATTCTCGGCAACCTGTTCGCCCGGCTCGGCAGCGGCGCCCTGCCGTTTCTGGTGCCGTTGCTGCTACAGATCGCCTTGGGCTACTCGCCGTCCCAGGCCGGGATGAGCATGTTGCCACTGGCGGCAGCGGCAATGTTTGCCAAGTCGATCGCGCGACCGCTGATCGAGCGCCTGGGTTATCGCATCGTGCTTACCGGCAACACCCTGGCGCTGGGGATCATGCTGGCGAGCATGGGCCTGGTCAGCGAGCAGACGCCTTATTGGTTGCTGCTGGTGCAGCTGGCGATACTCGGGGCAATCAACTCCTTGCAGTTCACGGCGATGAACACCGTGACCCTGATCGACCTCGACGACGCCAGCGCCAGCAGCGGCAACAGCCTGCTGTCAGTGGTCGCGCAGTTGTCGCTGAGTCTCGGCGTTGCCTGCGCCGGCGCCCTGCTGGGCGGCTTCACGGCAGAGGTCGGCAATGATGGCGTGGACACGGTGTTGGGCGCGTTCCAGCTGACCTTTGTGACCGTCGGCATCATGGCAATGCTCGCCGCGACGATCTTCTCGCAACTGTCGAGAGAAGACGGACGGCGCGTCAAGCGTCCGGAATCGCACATCGAGCCTTAGGGCGAATGGCCACAGGGCTGGTACACTGCGCGACATTTTGTTTTGCAGGCCAGTCCCGTGACCACCATCGCCACCGCTTTTAATACTTTGCCGCTGTCCGCCGCCATGCTGGCTAACCTCGACTCCCTCGGTTATGCCCAGATGACGCCGATCCAGGCGCAAAGCTTGCCGGTGATCCTCAAGGGGATGGACCTGATCGCCCAGGCCAAGACCGGCAGCGGCAAAACCGCCGCCTTCGGTATCGGCCTGCTGAACCCGATCAATCCGCGCTTCTTCGGCTGCCAGGCGCTGGTTATCTGCCCGACCCGTGAGCTGGCTGACCAGGTCGCCAAGGAAATCCGTCGTCTGGCCCGTGCCGAAGACAACATCAAGGTGCTGACCCTGTGTGGCGGCGTGTCGTTCGGCCCGCAGATCGGCTCGCTGGAACACGGCGCGCACATCATCGTCGGCACGCCGGGGCGCATCCAGCAACACCTGCGCAAGGGCTCGCTGGTTCTCCATGGCCTGAACACCCTGATCCTCGACGAAGCCGATCGCATGCTCGACATGGGTTTCTACGACTCCATCGAAGAAATCATCGCCCAGTCCCCGGAGCGTCGCCAGACCCTGCTGTTCTCCGCCACGTATCCGGTGGGCATCAAGCAGTTGGCGTCGAAGTTCATGCGCAACCCGCAGCAAGTGAAGGCCGAGGCGTTCCACGACGACACGCAGATCGAGCAGCGTTTCTTCGAGATTTCGCCGGAAGAGCGTATGGACGCCGTGGTCAAGGTCCTCGCGCATTTCCGCCCGCAATCCACGGTGGCTTTCTGCTTCACCAAGCAGCAAGTGCAGGAAACCGTCGACCACCTGACCGCCAAAGGCATCTCGGCCGTTGGCCTGCACGGTGACCTGGAACAGCGCGATCGCGACCAGGTCCTGGCGATGTTCGCCAACCGCAGTACCTCGGTACTGGTCGCCACCGACGTCGCCGCCCGTGGTCTGGACATCGATGCGCTGGACATGGTGGTCAACGTCGAACTGGCCCGCGACTCGGAAATCCACATTCACCGCGTTGGCCGTACCGGTCGCGCCGGTGAAAAAGGCATCGCCATCAGCCTGGTAGCGCCGTCCGAAGCCCATCGCGCCCAAGCCATCGAGCAGTTACAGAAGTCGCCGCTGAGCTGGGATCAACTGGACAACCTGACCTCCCAGGGCGGCGCCCCACTGCTGCCGGCCATGAGCACCCTGTGCATCGGCGCTGGCCGTAAAGATAAGGTTCGCCCGGGCGACATCCTTGGCGCACTGACCGGCGATGCCGGTGTTCCAGGCGCCCAGGTCGGCAAGATCGCGATCTTCGACTATCAGGCCTATGTCGCCGTGGAACGCGGGATCGCCAAGCAAGCGGTGCAGCGCTTGAGCGACGGCAAGATCAAAGGCCGCTCGCTGCGCGTACGCATTTTGTAAGAACACCGCATATCCAACGTAGGAGCTGCCGCAGGCTGCGATCCTTTGATCTTGCTTGTTTGCGGCAGTTAAATCGCCGGAAGATCAAAAGATCGCAGCCTGCGGCAGCTCCTACGGGCAGTTTATTTTGAGGACACCGTTTTGCGTTCTACCGAAGTCGTGATCATTGGCGCTGGCGCCGCTGGGTTGATGTGTGCACTGACCGCCGCCGGGCGCGGGCGCAAGGTGATGTTGCTCGACCACGCAAACAAGGCCGGCAAGAAAATCCTCATGTCCGGCGGTGGCCGCTGCAATTTCACCAACATGTACACCGAACCAGGCAATTTCCTCTCGCAAAACGCCCACTTCTGCAAATCCGCGCTGGCGCGCTACACCCAGTGGGATTTCATCGGGATGGTGGCCAAGCACGGCGTGCCGTACCACGAGAAAAAGCTCGGCCAGCTGTTTTGCGATAACAAATCCAGCGACATCCTCGGCATGCTCCTCGACGAGTGCGATCAGGTCGGCGTCAGCCTGCACCTGGATACCTCGATCCAGCAGATCGAGAAACTCGAAAGCGGTTACCTGCTGGAAACCACGTTGGGCCAGTTGACCTGCGAATCGCTGGTGATTGCCACGGGCGGCCTGTCGATTCCAACCCTGGGCGCCACCGGATTTGGTTATCAGGTGGCCAAGCAGTTCGGCCATCAGTTGCTGCCTACCCGCGCCGGCCTGGTGCCGTTCACCATCACCGACCAGCTCAAAGAGCTGTGCACCGAGCTGTCCGGCACATCGGTGGATTGCCTGGTGAGCTGCAACGATCAGAGCTTTCGCGAGAACATCCTGTTCACCCACCGCGGCCTCAGCGGTCCGGCGATTTTGCAGATCTCGTCATTCTGGCAATCCGGTGACGCGGTCGAAATCAATCTGATGCCCGACCACGACGTGCCGAGCTGGCTGCAACAGCAGCAAGTCGAGCGCCCGAACAGCGAACTGAAAACCCTGCTCGGCGAGATCTTCACCAAGAAGATGGCCAACCTGCTGGCCGACAGCTGGTTCGTCTCCAAGCCGATGAAGCAGTACACCCACGCTGAGCTGGCCGATATCGCCGCAAAACTGGCGAGCTGGACACTGGTCCCGGCCGGCACCGAAGGCTATCGCACCGCCGAAGTCACGCTCGGTGGCGTCGACACCCATGAAGTCTCGTCCAAAACCATGGAATCACTGAAAAGCCCCGGCCTGTACTTCATCGGTGAAGTACTGGATGTCACCGGACATCTGGGCGGTTTCAACTTCCAATGGGCCTGGGCTTCCGGCTACGCGGCGGCGCAGTACGTCTGACACAGAGTCCCTCTAGCGTAGGAGCTGCCGCAGGCTGCGATCTTTTGATCTTCCGGCGATTTAACCGCCGCTAAAACCAAGATCAAAAGATCGCAGCCTGCGGCAGCTCCTACGGGGTGTGCTTCAACACCGTAATGTGGTGTCCCCACGCGCCGCGATCCAAGGAAGGAACACTTTTTGCTGTCAGATGTGATCGGCGCCATTGCGTCGTCGTCATTACTGGCTCAATTTAGCTGCATTGCCCCGGAAGGCCTCCGCACTTCATGCCATCGACCTCGTTTCGTCAGTCTCTACGTCGCCTTTGGGCGCTGGATAAGTTCAGCTACAGCGTGCGGGTGTTCATCGCCCTGACCGGCACCATGGTGCTGTGTTGGTACCAGAATGAAATGGGCCTGCTGATCCCGCTGTTCCTGGGGATTATCGCCAGCGCCCTGGCCGAAACCGACGACAGTTGGCAGGGCCGTCTCAATGCGCTGGCCGTGACGCTGGTGTGCTTCAGCGTTGCCGCATTCTCGGTCGAGCTGCTTTTCCCCTACCCGTACATCTTCGTGTTCGCCCTGGCACTGGCCAGTTTCGGCCTGACCATGCTCGGCGCCCTGGGTGAACGCTATGGCGCGATTGCCTCGGCGACGCTGATTCTGTCCGTGTACACGATGATTGGTGTGGATCAGCGCGGCGGCGCGGTTACCGATTTCTGGCACGAACCGGTGTTGCTGGTGGCTGGCGCAGCCTGGTACGGCTTGCTCTCGGTGCTGTGGCAGGCGCTGTTCTCCAACCAACCGGTGCAGCAGAGCCTGGCGCGGTTATTCCGCGAGCTGGGGTTTTACCTGAAGCTCAAATCGTCGCTGTTCGAGCCGATCCGCCAGATGGACGTCGAGGCCCGACGGCTGGAACTGGCGCAGCAGAATGGCCGGGTGGTCGCTGCGCTCAACGCCGCCAAGGAAATCATCCTGCACCGGGTCGGCAACGGTCGGCCGGGGTCGAAAGTCAGTCGTTACCTGAAACTGTACTTCCTTGCCCAGGACATCCACGAACGCGCCAGTTCTTCGCACTATCCGTACAACGCCCTGGCTGAAGCCTTCTTCCACAGCGACGTGTTGTTCCGCTGCCAACGCTTGTTGCGCCAGCAAGGCAAAGCCTGTCGGGCGCTGGCCGAGTCGATCCAGATGCGTCAGCCGTTCGTCTACGACGCCAGCTTCGCCGAGGCCCTGAGCGACCTGCACGCCTCCCTCGAACACCTGCGCATCCAGAGCAACCCGGCCTGGCGCGGTTTGCTGCGCTCGTTGCGCGCGCTGGCGGCCAACCTCGGCACGCTTGACCGCTTGCTCAGCGACGCGAGCAACCCCGACAGCCTGGCCGACGCTACCGATAGCAGCCTGCTCGACCGTTCTCCGCGCAACCTCAAGGACGTCTGGACACGCCTGCGTACGCAGCTGACACCGACCTCGTTGCTGTTTCGGCATGCCCTGCGCCTGCCCCTGGCGCTGACCGTCGGCTACGGCATGGTGCATTTGATTCACCCGTCGCAAGGCTACTGGATCATCCTCACCACACTGTTTGTCTGCCAACCGAACTATGGCGCCACACGGCGCAAACTCGGTCAGCGGATCCTCGGCACGGCGATTGGTCTTACCATGGCCTGGGCGTTGTTCGATCTGTTCCCCAACCCGCTGGTGCAATCGTGTTTCGCGATTGCCGCCGGGGTGGTGTTCTTTATCAACCGCACCACCCGCTACACCCTGGCGACAGCGGCGATCACCTTGATGATCCTGTTCTGCTTCAACCAGGTCGGCGATGGCTACGGGCTGTTCCTGCCAAGGTTGCTCGATACCCTGCTGGGCGGCCTGATTGCGGGGCTGGCGGTGTTTCTGTTCCTGCCGGACTGGCAAGGCCGCAGCCTGAACAAGGTGCTGGCCAACACCCTGACCTGCAACAGCATTTACCTGCGACAAATCATGCAGCAATACGCCGCCGGTAAACGTGATGACCTGGCCTATCGGCTGGCTCGACGTAATGCACATAACGCCGATGCGGCGCTGTCGACCACCCTGGCCAACATGCTCATGGAGCCGGGGCATTTCCGTAAGGAAGCCGATGTGGGTTTCCGCTTCCTGGTGCTTTCCCACACGTTGCTCAGCTACCTCTCGGGCCTCGGCGCACACCGCGAAACCCAGCTACCCGCCGATGTTCGTGCACAGTTGATCGACGGTGCCGGCGTCAGCCTGGCGGCCAGCATCGACGAAATCGCCCAAGGGCTGGCGAGCAAACTGTCGATTGCGATTCAGAGTGACGAAGAAGAAACCCTGGCCGCCGCGCTGGAACAAATGCCCGACGAGATCGACGAAGGTCAGCGTCTGGTGCAGACCCAACTGGCGTTGATCTGCCGGCAATTGGGACCGTTGCGCACGCTGGCGGCGCATTTGATCAAGGATACGAGCGAGGATTGAGATCTTCAGTGCCTGCCAGGCCCTCTTCGCGAGCAAGCTCGCTCCCACAGGGGATCTTCGTCGTGTCGCAGATCAGTGTGGGAGCGAGCTTGCTCCGGGCGGCGATCCGACGATGAGGTCATCCGCCACACCACGCAACCCGGATTCTCACATTCCATGCTGCTTGAGCAGTTGCTCATAGCTGCCATCAGCCTTCATCGCTGCAATCTCGCGGTCGAATCCGGCGACAATCTTTTCATGGTCGGGATTCTTCAGGCTGACCAGAATATGCAGACTATTTTCGCTCAGAGGATTGGGCAGGAACTCCACGGCATTGCGCACCTTGGATGACTCGTGCGCCAGGTAATAGCGGGCGACAAACTCATCTTCCAGGGTCAGCTTCACGCGGTCAGCAGCGAGCATGCGCACCGCCATGGCGAAGTTGTGGACCTGCACCTTCTGCAAGGCGGCGTCGCCGTCAAACTCGGGTGAATAGGCGTAGCCACGCACCACGGCAATCGGATAGGTGTGCAGTTCCTGCAAGTTGTTGTATTCGATCGGCGTATCTTTACGCTTGATGAAACGTATCCGGTTGAGCAGATACTCGCTGGAAAACTGCCCGATGTGGGTGCGTTCTTCGTTGAACCAGGCACTGACCAGCACGTCATAACGCCCTTCGCCCACACCCAATAAGGCTCTGGCCCAAGGCACCTGTACGAAATCACTGGTATAACCCGCCCGCGCCAGCGCGGTACTGACAATGTCAGTCGCCACCCCGCCATTGACCAGCGTGGCATCGGTAAACGGTGGCCAGGAATCGGCTACCAAGCGCAGTTTTTCTGCTGTAGCGCTCTGAGTCAACAACAGCAATCCAATCAAAACAACGGCTCGATGCAAACGCGGCATGCTAAAAAATCCTTAGCGGGCGGACTGCCCAGCGTGTTTTTAGCCAAAACTCGAAGGCCGGCGTGCCGAATCACGGCCACAACCCCAGGCCCTAACAGTAGCTCATTGAAGCCACAACAAACCGCTACAAAGCAGATTACACAAAGAAGACAACGCCGCGAGAAATGAATGATGGCATTTTGGCCTTCGTCACACATTTTCTGCCGCAAGACATCCAGCGGCAGGACGCTTAGTATCGAAGCGACGTTGTTCAAGGAGTGTGAAGATGACAATTGATTGGGTCTGCAAACACCACAGCGATCTGGGTAAAGAGCAGCTGTACACCATTTTGCAGTTGCGTGCAGAGGTGTTCGTTGTTGAGCAGAAATGTGTTTATCAGGATATCGATGGTCAGGATCTGGACGGCGATACTTGCCATTTGATGGCCTGGGACGGGGACCGGTTGGTGGCTTACCTGAGATTGCTCGACCCGATTTCACAGGGCGGTGACGTGGTGATCGGCCGGGTGGTTACTGCGCCAGAAGCTCGCGGCAAAGGCCTGGGCCACGAGTTGCTGAGTCAGGCTTTGATACAGGCCGAAAAATATTGGCCTGAAGTGCCGATCTATCTGTCGGCCCAGGCGCATTTGCAGGGGTATTACGGGCGGTACGGATTTGTCGTGGTGGGTGAGGAATATCTGGAGGATGACATTCCGCATATCGGGATGCGCCGTTCTTGAGGGCCCTATCGCGAGCAAGCTCGCTCCCACAGGGGATCTTCGTCGTGTCGCAGATCAGTGTGGGAGCGAGCTTGCTCCGGGCGGCGATCCGACGAAGGCGTCAGCGGCAAAAACGCAAAAGTTCAGGGATACTCCAGCACCGCTTTGATCTGCGACAAATGCTGCTCGATCCAGCGCGGATCAATCGCCCCCCAGCTCAGAATCCGATAGCGCCCGGCATGGTTTCGGGCTCCATCCTGTTGCTCGAACTCACACACAATATCCAGATCCGCCAACGCGGCGATGGTGTCCTGGGCCGTGCGCCGTGGCATGCCGGTCACGTCGGTGAGTGCCGGGATGTTGCTGGCCTGACCACTATCGATCAGATAGGCCACATACAGGCGGCGGTAGAAACTGCTCTTGGTCTTGCTGACGTCCATTCCCACACTCCCGGTGTCCGATGTTTACTGCATATCCCGCCACGTCAGGTACACCCGCAAGTCGAATTCCAGCTGGTGATAACCCGGCAGCATATGCTCGCACAGCTTGTAGAAAGCCTTGTTGTGGTCCGACTCTTTGAAGTGCGCGAGCTCATGCACCACGATCATTTTCAGGAACTGCGGCGCGGCGTCCTTGAACAACGACGCGATGCGAATTTCTTTCTTGGCCTTGAGCTTGCCGCCCTGCACCCGCGAGATCGCTGTGTGCAGGCCGAGGGCACGGTGGGTCAGGTCGAGGCGGTTGTCGAACAGCACTTTGTCGATGGCCGGCGCATTGCGCAGGTATTCCTGTTTCAACTCCAACGCGTAGCTATAAAGCGCCTTGTCACTCTGCACTGCGTGCTTGTCCGGGTAACGTTGGCTCAGGTAGTCGCCCAGCCGATCCTGATCGATCAACTGGCGCACTTGCTCTTGCAAGGCAGCGGGATAAGCCTGGAGGTACTTGAGCGCAGTCATGGGCCAACAACAGAGTGACGAAAGGCCGCCAGTGTAGCGAATTCAGGCCGTCAGCGCGCTCCAGTCAAACGGCTGCGCAAAGCCACCGGCATCCTCGGCCATCAGCGGCCGGGCCACCAGGAAGCCTTGCACATACTGGCAACCGTTAGCCTCAAGCCATTGATACTGCGCAACGGTCTCCACGCCTTCGGCGATCACCAACATCCCGAATTGCTTGCACAACTCGATGACACTGCGAGTCAGCGCCGCATCCCGTGGAGAATCGAGTATCCGGGCAATCAGGTGGCGGTCGAGCTTGAGCGTGTCCAGTTCCAGATCGCGCAGATGGGCCAACGAGCACGGCCCCGAGCCGAAGTCATCAAGCGCTACCCGTACGCCAAGGTTACGCAGCAGACGCAGCTGTTTGCGCGACTCATCAACATTTTGTATCAAGGCCTCTTCGGTGATTTCGACTTCCAGCTGATAGGGCTGCAAGTCGTGGCGCTCCAGCACCTGACGCAACTCGGTGACCAGGTTGGTCATACCGAACTGGGTGCTGCTCAAACTCACACCCAGCACCAGGTCCTCGGCAAACAGGTTTTCCCAGGTCTTTCGCTGCTCGGCACTGTGATGGTAAATCCAGCTGCCGAGACGACTGATCAGCCGCGCCTCTTCCAGCAACGGTAAAAACAACCCCGGCGGGACATCACCGACACTCGGATGCTGCCAGCGCAGCAAGGCTTCAAACCCGCGTATGCGACCGTCGGCAATCGCCACCTGGGGTTGATACACCAGGTTGAAATCCTTGTTTTCGATGGCCGTGCGCACGCTTTCTTCGAGCATCAGCCGCGAGCGCGCGCGACCATTCATTTCATGATCGTAAAAGCGATACTGCTGACGCCCTGCGCGCTTGGCCTCGTACATCGCGATGTCGGACGCGCGCATCAAGCCGTCGAGGTTGGAGCCGCAATCGGGGTAAGTCGCGATACCGATGCTCGCTCCCAGCGCCACATCCAGTCCTTCAACCTGCTGACAGATCGATATCCGCTCGATCAGCTTTTCGGCAATCTTCGCCGCTTGTTCGGGGAACTCCAGATCAAGCAACGCGGTGAACTCATCGCCGCCCATGCGCGCCAGAATGTCAAACGGCCGCAGGCAGGCCTTCAACTGCTCGGACACCCAACGCAGTACCCGGTCACCGGCATCGTGGCCCAAGGAATCGTTGACCCGCTTGAACCCATCGAGGTCCAGGTACAACAAGACCCACGTGCTGTCGGAACGCTCGCCACGCAACAGCAGGTTTTCGACAGTCTGGTAGAAGCCACGACGATTGAGCAACCCGGTCAGAGGGTCCGTGACCGCCTGGAACTCCAGCTGCTGATGCAGATGGCGCACCACCGACATGTCGAGAACAGTCACCACCATGGCCTTCTGTTCAGACGGCAATGGCGCGCAGGACAGCGCCACCGGCACTTGCTGACCGGGTGCGGTGCGCAGGAGTGCGTCGTGCACGCGCCAGGTTTCACCCCGTTGATAGCCGGCATAAATGTCCGAATCGGCCCACACCGGCACGTGCGGTTTTTGCAGGAAGTCCACAAACTCCGCACCCTGCAACTCAGTCACTGTCGCATTGAGCAGGCGGGACATGGCCGGGTTGGCGAAGCGGATCAGACCGTCCTCGCCCACCACCAGAATCCCTTCGGCGGCGTTATCCAGCACCGAGGCATTGAAGGCGCGCGCGGCTTCCAGTTCATGACTCAACTGCTGCAAGGCCCGGCGATTGCGCTGATGTTCAAGCAGAGCCTGGACTTTGGGTTTGAGGATGTGTGGGTCAACCGGTTTGAACAGGTAATCCACCGCGCCACAGGCATAGCCCTTGATCACAGCATCCTGGGACTGTTCGTTGGCGGTAAGGAAAATGATCGGAGTCAAACGAGTGCGCTGGCTACCGCGCATCAAACGCGCCACTTCAAAACCGTCCATCCCTGGCATCTGCACATCCAGCAGCACCAGGTCGATTTCATGTTCGAGTAACAGACTCAAGGCTTCAAAGCCGGAAGCCGCGGTCATCACCTGCCAGTCCTGGCGCTGTAACAACGCACGCATGCTGATCAGGTTTTCAGGGTAATCATCCACGATTAAAAGAACTGAGCTGCATTCACCTGGCTTCGGTTGCGCGCATTCCATGCTGCTTCTCTTGTTGTGACGTCAGGCCGGTACCGTCGAAAAAAACCGGACAAATAATGCGACTTCACTCTAGACCGGATCTGCAAAAGCAGTAGGTGTCATCGCGCCATCACCGAGCCAAAGCTCCAGACTCCGACTAACGGTCAACTCTAGAGGCACCGAAGAGCGGAAAGGCGGCCATTCGACAGAGAGTTGACGCCAGTTATCCGCCAGACGGACGTTAACAAAGAACCCTTCTACGATTATAAAGACCGCCCTCTAGCGCGCGGGCTAGAGCTTCTGACACGCGCGTGCCGCTAGATTTCGTGGAAGCTTTGACTATGATCGATCTCGCAACCGGGAACCTCAGTGTTCCTGTCGGCAACCCGCCGTACACCGTTGACACTTCAAAACTGGTGAACGGTTTCAAGGATCAACACTTCCATTCCGACACCGACAACTTGCTGCACGCGACCCTGGCGGTGAACCAGGTGCCGAGTCCGGGCAAGATCGTCATCGGCCAGATCCACGCCTACAACAGCCAAAAGCCGCCGGTGAAAGTCGAGTACCCGTACAAAACCAGTACCTCGACCGGCAACATCGTCGCCAAGGTTCGTATGCACCTTTCTGACTGACACCGACGAAAAAACACCTCCTGCACTTGAGAAGTCTTTACAAATAAGAAATATTTATTACACTTCATTACAGGGAAATTTCTTGTCATGGCGAATATAATAGTGAGCCTATAAGTATTTTTTCAATCTAAATACCCGCACTGCCTCAGGGGAACTGAGTTCCATGAACACTCGAGTCATCCGCAAGAAAGCAGTCTCGGCAATCACCATTCTCGGTATTGCAGCCATTATTTATTGCTTTCCCGTCGCCACCCTCTGGTTTCTGATTCTACTGGTTGCATGCGGAGCGTATGACTTTCTGCGCAATGGGATATTCGATAAAAACATCATCAAGAAGTACTTCCTAGGCGGCGGCCGAAACACTTGGTTATTGGCGCCCTTGAACTCTTTTTTCGATTTACTGTGCAAGCCAAATCGCTACACTTATAAGTTGAACGATCTCCCTGATGCTTATCAGCGCGACATCAACTACGTAATCGATAGCGCCATGGCTCACAAGGAAGAGATCATTCAGTTCCTCGACGCGCGCATGGCTCAGAAGAAAAGAGGCATGTTGTTCTTCCAGTGGTATGGCCGCAAGATCGACACTGAACTCGACATTCCAGCCCTTCAGAAAAAACTACCTTACATCAAAACAGTCGGCGTATCGGTCTTTAATGAAAACCAGTCAACCTCCTTTCACTTCGGGCCGCTACGCCTGATGTATCGGGTGCTATACAACATCATGCCAGCCGCTCACCATGACGGTGTCTATATCCAGGTCAGAAACCAAAAACACTATTGGCACGACGACCCGCTGTTCATTTTTGATGACACACTGCTGCATGCATCATTCAACAAAAACGACGCCAAACGTTACTGCCTGTTCATCGATATCATGCGCCCCTCTTATGCTCCTTTTATTCTAAACGGGATCATTTCTGCATTTTCGGGAGCCGCTTTTACACTACGCCGGTTCTTTTACAAGAACTGGAAGCTTATTCAGTAAAAGCGATAAACAGGGAAGATCTGCGCCCCATTACTTTCCCTCAATAAAAAACCCGCCTCTCGGCGGGTTTTTTATTAATGCTATTAAACGTTCAGGCCTTAGTTAACCTTGGCGTTCAACTCACCTTTCAGATAACGCTGGAACATCGCTTCCAACGAGATCGGTTTGATCTTCGAAGCATTGCCCGCCGTACCGAACGCTTCATAACGAGCGATACACACATCACGCATCGCCGTCACGGTGGCGCCGAAGAATTTACGTGGGTCGAATTCGCTCGGATTGGTGGCCATCAGGCGACGCATTGCACCGGTGGAGGCCAGACGCAGGTCAGTGTCGATGTTGACCTTGCGCACGCCGTGCTTGATGCCTTCGACGATTTCTTCAACCGGTACGCCGTAGGTTTCTTTGATGTCGCCGCCGTACTGGTTGATGATCGCCAGCCACTCTTGCGGAACCGAAGAAGAACCGTGCATCACCAGGTGGGTGTTCGGGATGCGTTTGTGGATTTCTTTGATGCGGTCGATGGCCAGCACGTCGCCGGTCGGTGGCTTGGTGAACTTGTAGGCGCCGTGGCTGGTGCCGATGGCGATGGCCAGGGCGTCGACCTGAGTGCGTTTGACGAAGTCAGCGGCTTCTTCCGGGTCGGTGAGCATTTGGCTGTGATCGAGCACGCCTTCTGCGCCGATACCGTCTTCTTCACCGGCCATGCCGGTTTCCAGCGAACCCAGGCAACCCAGCTCGCCTTCTACCGATACGCCGCAGGCGTGAGCCATGGCCACGGTTTGTTGGGTAACGCGCACGTTGTAGTCGTAGTCGGTCGGGGTCTTGCCGTCTTCGCCCAGGGAGCCGTCCATCATTACCGAGCTGAAGCCCAGTTGGATGGAACGCTGGCAGACGTCAGGGCTGGTGCCGTGGTCCTGGTGCATGCACACCGGGATGTGCGGGAATTCTTCGATTGCAGCCAGGATCAGGTGACGCAGGAATGGCGCGCCAGCGTATTTGCGGGCGCCGGCCGAAGCCTGGACGATCACCGGGGAGTCAGTCTTGTCAGCGGCTTCCATGATGGCGCGCATCTGCTCAAGGTTGTTGACGTTGAAGGCTGGAACGCCGTAGCCGAACTCGGCTGCGTGGTCCAGCATCTGGCGCATGCTGATAAGTGCCATTGTGTGTGTCTCTCCCGGTTGAGGGTCGTTAATCGTGCAAGCCTGCCGTAGCGGCGGCTGCTATTCAAGTTATTGCAGATCGGGGGTCAGGCCGGGCTGCGAATTCGGTGTTGCCAAAATCTCGTGCACTGACACAGAACCACTGTGGGGGCGAGCTTGCTCGCGATGAGGGCCTGGCCGCCAACAGTGCAGTGACTGTCAGACCGCTATCGCGAGCAAGCCCGCTCCCACATTTGGTTCTGCTTCCACAATGGATCTGTGGTGTATCAATTTCGTGTGCTTACTGCGCTTTACAGCCGCGGCCGATCAAATCGTTGGTGGCGACCCAGTACACCAGGCCTTCCTCACCTTTTACGTGAAACGCCAGCTGGTCGTCGCTGTACAGCGAACCTGAACCCGCAGGCTCAAGCTTCAAGCGATGAACCTGATCGTCCCTAAGCCGCACATCCACGGTGTTGTGCGTGGTGTCGGTGTAGCGCCAGTGCACGGGTGCCTGGCTGTCGCAAACCCAGTTCGTCCAGTTATCGGACCCGGCGGGCGAGGCGAACGGGTTCATAGTGGCGCAACCGGCAAGCACTGCCAGTGACGCCACGGCTATCAAGCCTTTCATCAACGTTCCTCGGCTGGCGGCGCACGCCACCAGCACTGGGAGTTAGTAAGTCAGACCGGTCAAGGGCAACCATGTTCCTTGGCCGGGGTCCGTGTCTCGTATTTATCCAGGCCATCCGGCCCGGAACGCTTGTTGAGCACCGGGTTGGTTTCCGCTTGCCAGTCGGCCTGGTAACAGCCCTTGTCTGGCGCGCCGGCTTGCGGTTCCGGCGCGGCTTTCGGGGTACTCCCGCAGCCGGCCAGTACACCCGCCGCGATCAACGTCGCTAACGTCTTGACCATGTCAACACTCCTTTGCCTGGCCAATGGATGGCCCTTAGGCCTTTGCCCGGCTTTCCAGGACTTCAACGGCCGGCAGCACTTTGCCTTCGACGAATTCGAGGAACGCGCCACCGCCGGTAGAAATGTAGGAGATTTGCCCGGCAACGCCATATTTATCGATGGCTGCCAGGGTGTCGCCGCCGCCCGCGATGGAGAACGCCGAGCTGTCGGCGATGGCCTGAGCCAGGACTTTGGTGCCGTTACCGAACTGGTCGAATTCGAACACGCCGACCGGGCCGTTCCACAGAATGGTTTTCGACGACTTCAGCAGCTCAGCGAAGTGCGCTGCGGTCTGTGGGCCGATGTCCAGAATCATGTCGTCTGCTGCCACGTCAGCGATCAGCTTGACGGTCGCGGTAGCGCTTTCAGCGAATTCCTTGGCAACCACCACGTCGACCGGCAATGGCACGCTGACTTTGGCAGCGATGGCGCGGGCGGTGTCCAGCAGGTCTGGCTCGTACAGCGACTTGCCGACCGGGTGACCGGCAGCGGCCAGGAAGGTGTTGGCGATGCCGCCACCGACGATCAACTGGTCGCAGATCTGGCTCAGGCTGTTCAGCACGTCGAGTTTGGTCGAGACCTTGGAGCCGGCGACGATGGCCGCCATTGGCTGGGCCGGAGCGCCCAGGGCTTTGCCCAGTGCGTCCAGCTCGGCAGCCAGCAACGGGCCAGCGGCGGCGACTTTGGCAAACTTGGCCACGCCGTGGGTCGAACCCTCGGCACGGTGAGCGGTGCCGAAGGCGTCCATCACGAACACGTCGCACAGGGCAGCGTATTGCTGGGCCAGTTCGTCAGCGTTCTTTTTCTCGCCCTTGTTGAAGCGCACGTTCTCGAACAGCACGATGTCGCCCGCCTTGACGTCAACGCCGCCCAGGTAGTCGGACACCAGCGGCACTTCGCGGCCCAGGGCCTTGCTTAGGTAGTCGGCAACTGGCTTGAGGCTGTTCTCGGCCGAGAACTCGCCTTCGGTCGGACGGCCCAGGTGCGAGCAGACCATCACGGCCGCGCCTTTTTCCAGGGCCAGCTTGATGGTCGGCAGCGAGGCCAGGATTCGCGCATCGCTGGTGACAACACCGTCCTTGACTGGGACGTTGAGGTCTTCGCGGATCAATACGCGCTTACCTTGCAGATCGAGGTCGGTCATCTTCAACACGGTCATGGGTCGCATTTCCTGGGTTACTGATTTTGAGAGGCAGAGAGCTTAATAGCTGTTTGCAGATAGTGTTCTGCAACATCCAGCATTCGGTTGGCAAAACCCCATTCGTTGTCGAACCAGGCCAGCACGTTCACCAGCCTTGGGCCGGAAACGCGGGTCTGACTGGCATCGACGATCGCCGAATGTGGGTCATGGTTGAAATCACAACTGGCGTGAGGCAATTCGGTGTAAGCCAACAGCCCCTTGAGCGGGCCGCTGGTGGCGGCCTCGCGCAGGATCCGGTTGACCTCGCTGGCGTCAGTGTCGGTCACGGTTTGCATCGTGATGTCGAGGCAAGACACGTTGACCGTCGGCACGCGTACGGCTTTGGCCTGAATTCGCCCGGCAAGTTCCGGCAGCAGGCGTTCTATGCCGCGCGCCAGGCCGGTGGACACCGGGATCACCGACTGGAACGCCGAACGGGTGCGGCGCAGGTCTTCGTGGTGGTAGGCATCGATCACCGGCTGATCGTTCATCGCCGAGTGAATCGTGGTGATCGATACGTAATCCAGACCAAAGGCCTGATCCAGCAGACGCAACAGCGGCACACCGCAGTTGGTGGTGCAGGACGCGTTGGACACCAGCCGTTCATCGCCGGTCAGGCAATCCTGATTAACGCCGTAGACGATGGTGGCGTCGACATCCGCTTCGCTGGCCATCGGCTGGGAAAACAGCACACGCGGCGCGCCGGCGTCGAGGAAACGCTGGCCGTCTGCGCGGGTGTGGTAAGCGCCGGAGCACTCCAGCACCAGATCGACGTCCAGCGACGCCCAATCGATGCCTTCGGGGGTGGCACTGCGCAGGACCTTCACGCAGTTGCCCTTAATATGCAGACAATCGCCGTCGACCTTCACCTCACCGGGAAAACGCCCGTGGGTGGAGTCGAAGCGTGTCAGGTATTCGATGCTGGCCATGTCGGCCAAATCGTTGATCGCGACAATTTCAAACCCGGCCGCCGCCCCTCGCTCGAACAAAGCACGCAAGACGCAACGACCAATCCGGCCGTAGCCGTTGAGTGCAACTTTGTAAGGACGCGGTTGAGGCATGGGGTTCTCGATAATGCGCAGCCAGACGGAATCTTGTTAACAACACAATCCCCCGTAGGAGCTGCCGCAGGCTGCGATCTTTTGATCTTAATAACCGAAGATCAAAAGATCGCAGCCTGCGGC